>JAXJUX010000204.1:0-2121 GCA_036308845.1 Ruminococcus sp. | reverse complement strand
TGGATACATATTGATCACGATGATGACAGTAGCAGTATAATGGCTATATATGCACCAGAAGATAAAATGGATAGCGGGAGTGAAGAAAGTCGATGAAAAAATCGAAAGATATAATTTCTCAGGAAAACAAATTCTTGCGATTGTGTGGAGATAACTATAGAGATAAAATCAAGAAAAGAATTCCGATGACAGTCGGGGATTTTAATAAATTTATGTACTTGTTTAATGCGTTGGGATTGAGCGAGTATTCGATTTATTTCTCCATGGAAATGTTTCCGGAGTTGCTGGTAGAGTATGGAGAACGAAGTAAAGATTGCGATTGGGATATAGGATATGGGGAGTATGATTTTCCTGTAGAAGAAATGGTGTCTATATGCGACGAATGGCTGCAAGAGTTTTGTGATCAGATGCCATGAGAAAGCCAAAGAAAGAAATACCGGAAAGTCTTTGAAATTGATGAAGAGTAAAAAATGAGCTAGGGTCAGTGATGTACAGTGTATTTGACCTTAGCTCATTACATATGGAGATTATTATAAATCATGTTCCTTTTGTCGGCGTTCAGTAATATCTTTGAAATGTGCGTCATTGGATAGCAAGGTGTTGAAATTGGCAGTTATGGTATTTAATGTTGAGTGCCTTTTTTCTAAATCTTGCTTTTCCTTGACAGCAGAGAAACGTTCATTTCTTAGATTGTCAATTTTTTTCTGCAGCCTCTCTGGGGAAGGTAATTTTGTAATGCCCAGCTCCTGTAATTGCTGTTTTAAGGAATCATGCAGTTTGTATTCCGACTGGTGATCAGCTTTATATTTCTGAGGATCCGGTGCTGTTTTTGCATCTTCAATGATTTTTCTGCAGGTACGATAGGACGAACAATGCTTCTGAATAAGTTCCTGATGGGATATTTCAGAGATTAATTCAGAAATTCGCTGTTCCGTAGCAATAATAGAATTATCAATATCAGCAATATGCTGCCTAAAGTCTTCGTAATTCAGCAAATTGTTTTCGGATAGATAGTTGAAGGTTCGGGCTGCTTCTTTCAGATTATTGAGTTGTGCCCACCGTTCAAATCCGGCACGATTGCCGGTACTCACGTAAGCAGAGATATTGACAAAAAGTCGTACTTCTCTGGAGACGTTACGTGGAGATTTTGTTTTATGCCGGTTTTTCTCAAGGCGGAGTAATACATTTTCTTCCGTATAATAGCTACCCAGAGATTTCATATTTGTAAAGTTTTTTTGCTCCGGTGCCCGGAAAGCCAGGTTCTTTCCCTGACGGATCTCATATCCGGCAAGCATCATTTTTTGAAGAAACTCATCATAGTTGATAGAGGACCAGATTGCTTTGTTTACAGCGACTTTTAGTTTTGCTTTCCAGCTGTTTCCACGATGGTATTCCATATTTTCTTTATAAGATTTCCCTTTTTCGCCGGTTGGCATACTGGTGACCAGACCGTTTTCCTGACAAATACGGTTGCTGATTCGGCAGATTTTATGATAGCTGCGTTTGTTGGAGACATATTTATGGTGGTCAACAAAGCTGGTAGCATTAAAAATGATATGGTTATGAATATGATCCTGGTCAACGTGGGTACTGATGACATATTCATATTTTCCTTTTAGTACTTTGTCGGCAAATTCTTTTCCGAGCTTATGTGCGGTTTCAGCATCAACTTCTCCAGGCTTAAAAGATTGAATTAAATGAAATGCCAGATTGTTGCCTTTGTCCATCACGTTTTTTTGACCTTCTTCTCTGGTGAAAGCAAACTCCAGATCAGCAGATTCAGGGGAACAGGCGAAACTGGAAATCAATAATTTCTCTTCAGTTTTGTCCGGATTCATAATATAGTCCAGTGCTTTTTTGACAGTTACTTTAATGGGGAAGATTTTAATATACGCCATATTTCGTTCACCATCCTTTTCAATTCTTCCATTTCTTCCGGATACAAATCCCCGGTGGTATTTACCTTTTTTGCAATCTGATTGATATTTACACCGATTTTGTGCATCTCTTCGTACACCTGCTTGATGGGGGCTGTGTCGGTGTTGATGATATAGCCGTCGATAGCCATTTTTCTTAGATAAGCGCCCATGTTTCTGGTCTTTGACAGAATCATCTTTTGAC
>JAXJUX010000203.1:0-2725 GCA_036308845.1 Ruminococcus sp. | reverse complement strand
CAGAGAGTTGAGTCGGAAGTATCTTCTTCCAATCGGCTTTGAACAGAATAATATGTTCATTGTAGATTGGAGCGAGGATGATTTTGGGGATTTGAATTTCTATGATATGTATGATCTTCTTTATCAAAAAATAAATGGGACATACACCCCTTATGTTGCAGATGACAATTTGGGAGTTGGTGCTGTTTATCGAATTCCCAAGGATGACTTTGAAAGCGTCATCATGGCATATTTCAATATTGATAGTGAAACATTACAGTCCAAAACCATCTATTATGCAGAGGATGAAACCTATGAATATAAACCGAGAGGATTTGAGGAAGTAGAGTATCCGGAATACCCATATTCAGAGGTAGTCGGATTTACAGAAAACAGCGATGGAACACTTACGCTGACCGCCAACGTGGTGTTTCCTTATGCGGGTGATTCCAAGGTATATGCCCACGAGGTTGTGGTTCGTCCATTGGAGAATGGAAGCGTACAGTATGTGTCTAACCGAATTATACCGTCTGAGGACAATTACAGAGAAACATGGAATACCCCTCGTTTGACAGCCGAAGAATGGGAAGAAATATATGGAGGCGAATGATGGAAGATGTGAACTGGTTGCTTAAAAAGTGTGGACTACCAATTTTGATATTGTTGTTTGCTGTTATAGCCGGGGTGATCTGTTGGGGAAAACTGCATACAGAGGAACGAAAAGTGGCAGAGGAAGTATGGGAGCCTCCTGTAGAAATCGAAAATAGTGAAGCATCAATAGAAGAAGATGCGGAAACTTCTACAGAGTCAGCATATTGGTTCATTCCACAATCCAGTGATTGCCTCATTTCAGATGAGGAAAAGGAACAATTACAAAGTAAGGTGTTGTCAGCAGCCGAATCAGTCAGCGTAATATATAAGGATTTCGTAATTGCAGATGCAGCAAACTATTCTTCCGGTATCAGTGAGTTTTCTGGCGAACAGAGAAAGGTCGTAGTGGAAGCCTTGGGAAAAAGAGGTCTGGTAAGTGTTGAAGAAGATACTGCTATGCAAAATCATGAAGCAATCGAAGCATTCTATGCAGATTACTTGGATGGACGGGACTCGATGGTTACGGTATTCGAAGTGCATAGAGATGGGCTGATTGGAGCAGTTACCTTTATTTATCGGAAAGGTAAGTTGCAGACTTATTATATAGGAGTTCGTTGGAAGGAAGGTGGAGTACCTGAAATACAGGGAACTTCGGTAAGTAATGTGGCTGAAATCAAACTTACTGAAAAAGGGTATTTTATCTATGCATATGAATATGTGATTGCACATGCAAGTTTGAGACAGTATTGGAGAATAGAACCACTTCCGGAAGACTGCCGGAAATTGACGGAAAAATACATATCGGGACTAAGCTATGTGAATTACAACGTGCTTGTCACAAACTGGGACAGTAATAATGTGGAGGACATACTGAAGCCTTGTATGTATGAAGATATTTATCGGATTTATACAGGTGAAAATTTGAAAACGGAAGATTGGAAAATTTCGGCAGAGGAATTTGAAAAGATTATGACCACCTATTTTCCTGTATCGGTGGAACAGTTGAGAGAGCATTGTGGATATGATGAGGGCAGCAACAGTTATGAATATGAAATGATTTATGCCAGCCCATATCCGCCCTTTGGAGAGGTGGTTGATTATACAGAAAATGCGGATGGAACAATTACGCTTATCGTTGATGGAGTATGGCCGGATTATAATTCCGATCTCGCTTTTAGAAACACGGTTGTGGTCCAACCATTTGAAGATGGAACGTTCAGATATCTTTCTAATTCCATAGAGCAAATAGAATTGGAACTGCCGCCGATAGCAAAAGCACACTAAATGTGCTTTGAACGAAAGGATGATTTTAATGGTAAAAACAAAACCTACGGTTTTATTTAAGAAAAAAAGTATTCTACTGATTATGGTATTTCTGATTGGGTGTTTCGTATGTGCCTGCGGAAAAGAAAAGAGTGTTGTGGGTGAAACTCTTGTGGAAGATACGGAAGAAGTATCTTCCACGGAGGAAACAAAAAGCGCTGAGGAAGAAGCTGCAGAGCAGTGGGAAAAGGGCTATGGACTTCCAGTGGATGAACAGGAGGAAAAGGAAGCTGCGAATGACTGCAAAAAAATGATGGAACTTATTTTTGACATTTATAAGGATGCAGATAAAGGGACAGCATCCAATGTGGTTCTGAATGATGAAACGATTCTGGAAATGCAGAAAAGGTTAATGGAAACAGGATGTCCAGTTTCCACTTTGGTAACATACTCCAATATGGAAAATTATGAAAGCGTGGATCGGTTTCTTGAAGAGTGTACGGATGGGAAAAGTGGTTCTGTTGTAATTTACGAGATACATGGTGATGGCGGTATAGGGAGAATGAAATTTATTTTTGACGGAACAGAGATGTATGTTGTAAGCGCAGGAGGTATATGGAATGACAATAACAAGCCGGGAATGACCTATATTTCCTATACCAGAATCAAAGAATGGAAGTACACGGAGAAAGGGTGGTTCGGTTATGAGTTATGTGTGCCGGAGCCGCCGGAAGTCAGTGAAATTATGGACGGAAGCTGCCTGATCAGAATAAAACCTATGACAGAGGAACAGCGTGAAATGTCTGAACGTTGTGTTCGGGGGCTTGGATATCAGGGACAGAACCTTTTGTGTTCCAATTGGAATGTAGAAAATATGAGTGAGTTGGATTAT
>JAXJUX010000202.1:0-3972 GCA_036308845.1 Ruminococcus sp. | reverse complement strand
GTGTATCACAGGCCGCATTTGCTATCATCAAAAAGATGCAGCAAAGCGAGTTAACCGAAAGTGTTATTTATGAAGAAATTGCCAAGTTTGCTAAAGGCGATGAAAATAAAAATATCCTGATGCGATTGGCAAAAGAAGAAAAGGCGCATTACGAAATCTGGAAAAAGTACACAGGTATCGAAATGAAACCGGAAAAACTGAAAGTATTCTGGTACAAATTGATGGCTCGTATTCTTGGATTTACATTTGCAGTAAAATTAATGGAAAACGGAGAAGAAAGTTCTCAGGAAGAATACGATCAGTTAGCAGAAGAAGTACCAGAAAGTGTTCATATCAAACAGCAGGAAGAAGAACACGAAGATGCTCTGTTAGAAATGCTGGATGAAGAAAGACTGCAGTATGTGGGAAGTATGGTGCTTGGATTAAATGATGCTCTTGTAGAACTTACCGGTTCTCTTGCCGGTTTCACGTTTGCCATGCAAAATACCCGTTTGGTTGCGTTATCCGGTTTGATTCTCGGTATTTCAGCCACATTTTCGATGGCGTCCAGTGAGTTTTTGGCTGCCCGAAGCGAAGGTCGCAGCGATGCTTTCAAATCCTGTACCTACACGGGTATCGCATATCTGCTCACAGTTGTTTTACTGATTGCACCATACCTGATTTTCGGCAATGCACAGTATATTCTGGCATTAGTCAGCATGTTGATCATCGTAATTCTTATCATTGCAGGATTTACATACTATACTTCTGTGGCACAAAACCAGCCATTTAAGTCAAGATTTTTGGAAATGTCTACCATCAGTATCAGCGTAGCAGTGATTTCATTTGTTGTTGGAATTCTGGCTAAAAAGTTTCTTGGATTGGATATCTAAAATTTCAGGCGGGAAAATGATTTCCCGCCTGTTTTTATTCATATATGTATTTTCGTACTGTCACTTATACATTCTCGATCTTTTTCAATTTTGCATCCAAATCCTCAATCTCTTCCTTCGGAATTCTGAAAAATCCCAAAACGCCTTTGATCTGCATTCTTGATACCGCTTCCAGCATTTCCTCATTTGTTTCAAACTGAGCTAAAATATCGCCCATCGCTTCTCTCGCTTTTTCATTTTTCAACAGATGTCCAATCGTACAATCCACACTCAAATAGGGATCATCGTCTCCTGTAAAATGTGGCTTACATGCAGGTTCTGTCATTCCTCCATTACCAAAATCACCAAACATATCTTTCAGCCATCCGATACTATCTGCTACCCAATGCGGTACCCGCTCGCAAATCGGTGTATTTCGATTGTGTACACTGGAATTGGCAACCGAAAATCCATGTGGACCATACGCATAAATATGACTTTCAAAAGCCACGTTGGCTTTATCCAAAGCGCTGATAAAATCAATACTGTTCTGGATTGGCACCAGTTCATCCGTTCTTGTGGCAAATACAAAGCAAGGACAAGTATTACCATCCACATATTTTGTGGTATCCGGTGCGGAAAGATTGCATCCCTTTACATCATTTCCTGCAACTGCATAACCAAGGATTGCTGCATTTGGACGCTTCTTGCTCATAGTAGCTGCTGCCGCCGCCAAATGACCACCAGCAGAAAAACCAATTACCGCAACTTTATCTTGATATACATGCCAGTCTTCGCGGCTGCGAATCAGTTCCAATGCATTCTCCACATCTGTCAATGGATTCGGCCATGCACTGTGTTCTCCCACACTATATCGCAAAATGAATGCCTGATAACCTGCCTGAACATAGGATAACGCTACAGAATCTGCTTCTCTGTCAGAGCAATATTGATATCCACCGCCCGGCAATACCAGAATCGCCGGACGCTTCGCTATATAGCCAAACTTACCGCCAACTTCCTGTGTATATGCTGTCAAATTCACATTTCGTTCTTCATTCAATATAATGTATTCTTTTTCCATGTGCCTGTCCTTTCTGTCATCTCTACCTGTATTTTATGATACGCGGATTTCTCCGCATTTCATGCTCTCGAAATCCTAAAAACATTCGAATTCCGCCCTATTCGGGCTACAATAAACAGATTCTAAAATAAAGATGAACAGACCAGGAAGAATTATCTCAATTCCTTATAAGTTCCCTTAATCAGAACCAGCGCAATTAAAAATGTCAAAATATCGGAAACCGGCATGGAATATAATACCCCATCCAATGCAAAGAACAATGGTAATACAAGGGCAAATCCAACACCGAATGCAACTTCTCGCACCATAGACAAAATAGTAGATTCGGCTGCTTTTCCCATAGCCTGAAGGAAAATAAAGCATGCTTTATTTACACAGGCGAAAATAATCATACAAAGATAGGTACGGAATGCCTTGATAGCAAATTCTGTATAATAAACACTTTCATTTGCAGCACCAAAAATACCGATGAGCTGATATGGACAAAATTCAACCAAAACAACTGCAACTGCCCCAACACACGCTTCTGCAATCAGAAGTTTCGTAAACAATTCTTTAACACGAATTTTCTTTCCGGCTCCCATGTTATATCCGACAACTGGAATACATCCTGCTGCCATACCGACAACAATAGAAATAACAATCTGGAAGAATTTCATAACGATACCAACGACCGCCATAGGAATCTGTGCGTACTGTTCCTGACCAAAAATGGCATCCATTGCTCCATATTTACGAATCATATTGTTGATTGCTGCCATGGATGCAACTAAGCTAATCTGTGACAAAAAGCTGGTAAGACCAAGAAGCAATGTTTTGGAACAAATTCTCTTATCCAAACGATAATCTTCTTTTGAAGTTTTGATTGTTTTCATATGGAACAGGTACCAAATCGCCAAAATTGCCGTAACAGCCTGTCCGATAACAGTAGCAACTGCTGCACCCATCATACCCCATTTGCATACAAAAATAAAAATAGGGTCGAGAATAATATTGATAACTGCACCTGCAAGAGTAGAAATCATTGCAAATTTCGGATTTCCATCCGCACGAATGACAGGATTCATTGCCTGGCCAAACATATAAACCGGAATACCTAATGTAATATAAAAGAAATATTCTTTGGAATGGTAAAATGTTTCTTCATTTACCGTTCCCCCAAACATAGCAATAATCTGATCTGAGGAAATCAGATAAATCACAGTCAAAATAATACTGCTCACTACCGTCATGACTACGGAGTTTCCTACACTCTTTTTCGCAATGTCTGTCTCTTTCTTTCCAAGACTGAGGCTGACAAAAGCACAACATCCATCTCCAATCATGACTGCGATTGCAAGTGCAACAACGGTTAATGGAAATACAACTGTGTTTGCAGCATTTCCGTAAGATCCCAGATAACTGGCATTTGCAATAAAAATCTGGTCAACAATATTATACAGGCACCGACCAGAAGTGAAATAATACAAGGAATTGCATATTGTTTCATTAATTTACCGATACGCTCTGTCCCTAAAAACTGATTTGAATTGTCCATTTTTTCACTTTCCTTTTCCTATAATGCTGGGCTTATTTGTAATTCGGGGTAGGGAAGTATGGATTCCTATGCCATTCCAAAGGCAGGCCGTTCGTCTTCAACTAAGTGCTAACTGCGACTAATTAACGCTCAGGAGAGCCTTCGCGTTAAAGTCTTAGTAAGCACTGGATTTTCAGACTCTCTTTGCCCCATGCCTTTGGAATGGTATAGGAATCCATACTTCCATCCTCACGAAACAAATTGCGCCCGGAAGTTTTTTATGCATGTTCTACATATTTCTATATAAATTACATTTATGAAAGTAGATATTCTTGAAAAAATGTAAAACACACAGGAAACTCGGAGGCGCCATTTGTTTCGTGAGGAAATTACAGCAGATAATTGCTATTGCTTTTCGATAACATTGGGGAACAGCGAGTTCGAAAATCCATCGCTTAGTTCGACTTTATTCACGAAGGCTCTCCTGAGTGAATAATATAGTCGATCTTAGCGATTAGTTG
>JAXJUX010000201.1:0-24222 GCA_036308845.1 Ruminococcus sp. | reverse complement strand
GGCTTGCAGCAATTATCTTAGGACACATCATAGGGTGTATGATGCTATTTTGTGCTGGAATCATTGGTGGAAAAGTAAGAAAAAGCGCGATGGAAACTGTAAAAATGAGTTTCGGACAAAAGGGAAGCCTTCTGTTTGCGTTCTTAAATGTACTTCAGCTTGTGGGGTGGACTGCCATCATGATTTATGATGGGGCGTTGGCTGCGGACGGCGTGATGCAGACAGGAAAATGGATGTGGTGTCTGATTATTGGCGCATTGATTCTTCTGTGGATTTTGATAGGCATTACGAATCTTGGAAAAATCAATACCATCGCAATGGCGGCATTGTTTATTCTGACAGTGATTCTCAGTGGCATTATCTTTGGCGGAAATGGAAATGCTGTTACGATTGCGGACGAATCTATGACGTTTGGTGCAGCAGTAGAACTTTCTGTTGCCATGCCATTATCCTGGCTTCCACTGATCGGTGACTATACGAGAGAAGCAAAAGAGCCAGTGAAAGCAACTGCTGTTAGCGCAGTTACATACGGAATTGTCAGTTGCTGGATGTATGTAATTGGAATGGGAGCTGCCATTTACACTGGAGAATATGATATCGCACAGATTATGGTAAAAGCGGGTCTTGGAATTGCGGGACTTTTGATCATTGTATTTTCTACTGTAACGACTACATTTTTGGATGCCTACTCTGCAGGAATTTCCAGTGAAACATTATCTTCCAAAATCAACGGAAAACATGCAGCAATCGTGGTAACGATACTTGGTACCATTGCAGCAATTGTGTATCCGATGGACAATATTACGGATTTCCTGTATTTGATTGGTTCCGTATTTGCACCAATGATAGCGATTCAGATTGCAGATTTCTTTATTTTGAAAGCAGATAAGAGTGACAAAAACATGCATGTTTCCAATATGATCATTTGGGTGGTTGGATTTGTCATTTATAGAATCCTGATGCATGTGGATATCGTGGTTGGAAATACCTTGCCGGATATGGTGATTACGGTTTTGATTTGCGTGGTTGTACATAAAATAAGAAAATAGTTAGGATAGTGAGGATAACATTTGTAAACGATAAAAAGTTACAAATTAAATAAATGAGTGATTAATTCGTAAATTAATAGGTTGACATTTGTATACCTAAAGGTGTAATATAATGGTATACAAAAGTCAACCTTATTTTGATGGAGGAAAAGCAATGACAAAAATATCAACAGCAGAATGGAAAATAATGAGTAAGCTCTGGGAGGAGGAACCGCGTACAATTACGCAGTTGACGAAGGAGTTGTTTGAGGAAACTGGCTGGGACAAACATACAATTATGACGTATCTGAAGCGATTGGAAAACAAAGAGGTTGTTTATCACGTAGACGGTGGGAGAGCCAAGTTGTATTATGCAAAAATCAAACAATCGGAAGCAGAAATTAATGAGATTCAGACATTTTTAAATAAAGCATTTAAGGGGAAAATTGGATTGATGCTTAGCACCATGGTGCAGGAAGAAGCATTATCAGATGCTGATTTAGAAGAACTTACCGAGATGTTAAAAAACAGAAAAGGGGAAAAATAGTGCTTAGATAAGGGGGAGTTGGATGAATGCAACGATTTCAATAAGTATTGTAATTTTAGGAATATTGTTGGTAAGAGGGATTTTGAAGAAAAGAATAAGTAAAAAGCTACAATATTCGTTATGGGGATTCGTTCCGCTGGTATTGATTTTGGGGATATTTGTAAAAATTGAAAGTCCGGTTTCCATGCAAATTGTGCAGATGCCAATAGAAGAGTTGGCGGAGATAGAAAATGAATTTCAAAATATCATTTTTTCAGAAATGGAAAATAAGGAAGTTGTTCAATCAAAACGTAATGTGAAAGAAGAACAAAATGAAGATAGTAAAATTGCAGATTCTGTAAATAGTAACGTAGTTTGGAATACAGTAAAACAAAGTGGTCGTATTATTTTGGGGAGCTTGATTTTAATTTATAATTCATGCATTTGTTGTATGTGTTACAGAAAACGTATTTTCTATAAAATGGATGCAATTTCGGGCATGAAGGTTTATTTATTGGAAGATATCAGATCACCATTTTTATTTGGAAAATCGGTATATTTGAATCCATTGTTCGTAAAAGAATGCGAGTTCGTACATCATGCAATTTTACATGAATATTGTCATTACAAACAGGGAGATTCGGTGTGGAATATTGTGAAGTTATTGATACTAACGTATTTCTGGTATAATCCATTGGTTTGGCTGGCATTTTCCATTGTGCAAAAAGATTGTGAGTTAGCTTGTGATGAGGCAGTAATTCAGATGATTGGTATGGAAAACCGGGAAGCCTATGGCATGTCATTGATCAGATTATTACAGTTTCATAAGAAAAATATGTCCGCTCTTTCTGTATCTACGGCTATGAAGGGAGGAAAAGGGATGATGAAAGAACGAATTGCTTACATAGCGAAGGGAACGCAAAGAAATATGGTCGCATCTGTTATTGCGGTATTTTGTATGATGGCTATTACTGGATGTGGACTTGTAGAACAGGTTGATAATGGAAATGAACATGCTTCGAGCATTGAGGCTGAAAAAATAATACCAGTGGTAAAGACAGAAGAAAATACGTTGATAACGGATGAAATTAGAAATGCTACATTTGCAGACAATTTTGTATTATATAATGGAGAAACGAAACTGTCTTTTTATGAGACAGAAGATGAATTTATGGCAGCAGATGCATATATTACGAAACGTTCAGAAGATTTGAATTTGAGTTATTATTATATAATAGATGATGGATGCACGGTTCAATTTACAAAGAATTCTTCTGGCAAGTTTACTATTACACATATTCAAGCCGGAGCGGTAGAAGGTATTTACGAAGGAAAAAATTCCTACAAAACAGTATTTCCAGGTGGCGTACATGTAGGAATTAACAAAGAAGAATTGATTGCTAGTTGGGGAGAACCATTGGTTATCAATGAATTAGAAAATGGTTTGGAGTATTGTTATGACAAGGTGATTTCTAAAAATGAACCTCCAACAGATGCTTATAGAATACATTGTTATTTGGACGATGAAGGAAAGGTAACATATATTTATTGGTTTGTATTTTACAATGAAAATGCTTTTAAGGAAGTGTATTTGAAAAATCAATAAGTATTATAAAAAGCCATGTAATGTTGTAAATACATTATATGGCTTTACCTGTATAAAAAATCATTAAATTTTGTTACATTTCTCAAACGGATGCGTCTAATGATTGAGGGGAGGGATTTAATGGATGATTTTGAAAAATTATATCGTACATATTTTCAATACGTGTATTTTTATATATTAAGACTTAGTAATAATCAGCAAGTTGCGGAGGAAATTACGCAGGAAACATTTTTTACTGCAATGAATACAAAGGCGCAATTTGAAAACAAAAGTGATGTTAGAACCTGGCTTTGTAAAATTGCACATAACAAATATATTTCTTTACTAAGGAAGCAGAAGAAATTGGCAGAATATACTATGGAAGATAAAAGTGCTGCAGAAATGGATATTCTGGAAAAAATCATCAAGAGAGAAGACAGCTTAAAAATTCATAGATATTTACATCAATTGGAAGAACCATATAAAGAAGTGTTCAGTCTTCGGGTATTCAGTGAATTATCGTTTAAAGATATTGGTCGTATATTTGAAAAAAGTGATGCGTGGGCAAGGGTAACGTATAGTCGTGCAAAAATGAAACTGGCAGAAAGGATGGGAGAGGATGAAAATAAATTGTAATGTGATTAAAGATTTGATCGTGTTGCATGATGCGGAAGGATGCAGCATAGACAGTGAGCAGCTAATTGAAGATCATATTGCATCCTGTGAGACATGTAGAATCCTGTGGGAAAATACACAATCTGTAAAAGTAGATGGGTTAATAGCGCAGCCAATAGATAATTTCGATACCATGTGTAGAAGAATTAAGAAAAAATCAAAAAAAAGAACAATACTGTTCAGTGTATTTTGGGCAATCGCAGCAGTTATAATTACATTGCTTGCAATAAAATTTGTACGAATGCCACATACACTTACATCCAATGAGATACAGGTTGCAGATGTGTATTACGAGGAGGGAATGTTGGTATTTAAAATAGAAACGAAAAATGGCAGTGCTATTGGAACATCAAGTGGTTATATATTGGAATCCTGTGGCAAGGAGGGGAAATACATACTAAGTACGTGGTGTGACAAATTTGCTGGTCGAGCAGAACAAGAAATAGATGCAGCTTTTTTTATTCAAACATATTGGGATATTTCTGAGTTATATATGAAAAATGAAAATGGTGAGAAGGAAATTATATGGGAAAACAATGGTGATTATTCTGCGTTAACGGAAGAAATTAAGGAAGAAATCGAGTATACAAAACAATATAGAGAGTAAATATGGTGGAGGGGAGATGAAATACGCAAAAAATTGTAAGAAATTGCTTTGTTATAAAAGATGTTCATAATAGTTAAAATCTGCTATTCTATATCCGTATATAAATTTGATTTCAAATGGATGCAGTTAATGAAAAAGAAAAGAGGGGATACTTATGGGCAAAAAAAACAGCAGAATGACATGGATCATAACGATGATCATTTGTAATCTGGTTTGCATGGTAGGATTTCAGGTATTAAAGATTGCATTATATGTTATTTTTTGTATCTTGTTAATTGTAAGTAATTATCAGTTAGATGAGAAAATAGATAAATATAGTCTTATTATTGGGATATGTATGGTGGTGAGAAGCTATATGCAAAAGAAGGAATCTACATTGGTTGGGTTATAAGAAATGATTTATGCCCGTATATCGAAACACTACCACATAGTGAATAATTTCATTGAATAAAAGTATTATTTGTATTATAATATATAATACAAATAATACTTTTTCTTTTGGAGGTGATTACATGATTATTTCTTTAGACATGAGTAGTTCCACCCCGATTTATGTGCAGATGCGCAATCAAATCGTAAAGGGTATCGGCAAGGGGCAGTTAAAAGCCGGTGAGAGTCTCCCTTCGGTTCGGCAAATGGCGCAGGATGCGGGCGTGAATACGATGACAGTGAATAAAACGTATCAGATTTTGAAAGCGGAAGGGTTTATTGAAATTGACCGGAGAAAGGGTGCAACGGTATGTGATATTCAAAAACCAGATGCAGCGTTTCGGGAAAAAATGGAAGATGAACTGGAATTGTTGTCAGCAGAGGCTTGTTTGAAAGGAATGGATAAAGAAGAATTTCTTTCTCTGTGCGAGCAAATGTTTGTCCGTATGCATCCGGTTTCTGGTGCGTAGTTGTTACATAGAAATATTTCTTATATGAAGGGCAGTTTTGATAGGAGGGACGAGTTATGAATATACTTTTGCTTGTGATATTTTTGGCTGCCAATCTGACAACGGTGGGAGTGACGATGTTCAGTTATGGGGACCGTGTTAAATATACACGAGGCATGATTATGGGTGTACACATTCCACAGGATATGGTTACTCATGAGGAAGTGCAGCAAATTTGCAGAGAAAATAAAAAACAGTGGGATAAATTTCAGCGTATTAATTTCGTTTTGGCAATTGGAATCTGTGCATTCCTATTTATCAGTTTTGAATGGTTTATGGTAGTCTGGTGTATTTGGCTGGCCGGATATTTGGCATATTTACAATATTTGGTCATTACATCGCAAAAAAAGATGTATCAGTTGAAAATGGAAAATCATTGGATAGATGAAACATCCAGACATCTGGTATATGTGGATCTGAAAACCTCTGCTATGGCATCTAAAATGGCGTTGCGTTGGTATTGGCATTTGCTGGTTGTGCTAGTTGTGTTGATTTCCGGAATCTGGTTGTTTTCTTATAAAAATCAGAGTATGATAAATCTGAATGGATGGGTTCTTTTTACGCTAACTGTTAGCTTATCAGCTACATTTATTTTACTGCATTGGTTATTGGTTTGTAAAAGAAATGAAGTGTATAGTGAAAATCAGGAAATCAATTATGGAATGAACCAGTTCTGGAAGCGTTCTTTATCTGTTGGTTTGCTTGTTTGTGATGTGGTCAATGGTATTTCCTGGTTATTTCTGGTGATACAGATTGGACGAAATGATTGGATTTCCGGGGTGGATTTTTCAATTTATATTGTACTGCAGCTGTTGGCAGCGTGTTTTCTGATGATTCCATTGATGGACATTCAGAAAAAGAAAAAAATGTTACTGCAGCAGGATACGGAACCGATTTATGTGGACGATGATGAATATTGGAAAAATGGCTGGTATAACAACCCTAATGATAAACGAATCATGGTGCAGGATCGCATGAGCACCGCAAATTTTACATTCAATTTGGGTAATCCCATTGGAAAAGTCTTAAATATTGGGTTGATGCTGTTGTTTGTGGTCACACTTGTAGGGACTTGTGTGTTGATGTTTGCATTTTCTAATTCCAGTGCAGAATTTACAATGAATGGAACGGAAGTAAAAATAAAGGCCGCCATGTATACGTGTGAATTTGATGTGGAAGAAATAGAAGTGATAGAATTATTAGATGAAATGCCAGAGGAAAATTTCTTTAAGACCAATGGTGGGGCTACAGAGGATTACAGTATCGGATATTTTTCGGGAAACAAATCTGGTGCTTGTATGTTGTTTTTGTATGGTGAGGAAACGCCGGTTCTCAAAATTGTATTGCCGGAGAAAACTATATATGTGAATAGTGAAGAAGCTGGAGTTGTTAAACAGTGGTATTTAGAATTAGAAAAAGCTATATAGGTTCTGAGTCTTGTATTAATAATAGCGAAAATGAGGAATGATAATCCAATAGGTTGGACGAAAATTTGAAATTACTGAGAAAATAATCCATTATTCAAGGGAATTGGATTATTTTCTTGAATAAATACGAAAAATAGTCCATAGGATTGGACTATTTGTGGATAATATAACTGATTTCATCCACAAGTTAAAAAATGTTGGAAGCTACAAAGGCTATCATAAAATTGCAATGCAGTTGACAAAGGAAGAAAAATTGGAAGTTACAAAGTGATAAATTAACTACGAAGAGGTGATAAAAGATGCATTTTAAATATTGTCCCCATTGTGGAAATAAATTGATTGAAAAAGAAATCGGCGACGAAGGCTTGATTCCATTTTGTTGCGAGTGTGATGTTCCGTTGTGGGATATGTTTACCACAAGTGTGATTTGTGCCGTGATCAATGAAAATCGGGAAGTGGCACTTTTGCGACAAAATTATATTTCTGCCAAAACATATGTCTGCGTTTCGGGAATCATGAAATTGGGCGAATCAGCAGAAGAAACCGCTATTCGTGAAATCAAAGAAGAAATCGGACAGACAGTGGAAGAATTGACATTTATCAAGAGTTTTCCATTTGATAAAAAAGAAATGCTGATGCTTGGATTTGAGGCAAAAGTGAAAAAGACAGATTTTGTGTTATCGGGTGAAGTAGATGCAGTAAAATGGTTTCATTTTGATCATGCGTTGGAGCAGATCAGAGAAGGAAGTATTGCCTGGCAGTTGGTAAAATCTGTGATAGAAAGAAATGAAGCGAGGTGACTGTATGGAGTGTTTCGTAATCGGGATTGCTGGTGGAACGGGTTCGGGGAAATCCACCTTTACCAATCGTTTAAAAGAGGAATTCGGCGAGCAGATATCGGTTGTTTATCACGATAATTATTATAAGGCGCAGGATGGATTATCATTTGAAGAACGAAAGAAAACAAATTATGATCATCCGGCTGCGTTGGAGACGGATTTGTTGATTCAGCATATCAAAGATTTGAAAAGGGGAAAAACGATTGCATGTCCGGTTTATGATTATTCTCAACATAATCGCACCGATCGAACCGTTCTGGTAAAACCGAGCCGTATTATTTTGGTAGAAGGAATTCTGGTTTTGCAGGATGAACGATTGAGAGATCTTTTGGATGTTAAAATATATGTGGAAGCAGACGCGGACGAACGTATTTTGCGGCGAGCAGTACGTGATGTGGAAGAGCGAGGCAGAGACTTGCGCGGTATCATGGAACAATATCTGACAACGGTAAAACCAATGCATTATCTTTATGTAGAACCTACAAAAGCAAAGGCTGATATCGTAATCAACAGCGGAAGAAATGATGTGGCTTTTGATATTGTGAGAACGAAAATTGCGGTCAGATTACAGGAAGAACATGTGTAAAAGGACCAGCATATAGATAAAAGCAGAAGAGGAACAGGAGTAAAATGGATAAAGAAAGATTTGAGAAACAGATACAATTTATTTTGGAAATAGACAAGGAAAAAAATATTTTGCGTCAGACACATCTGAGTGGACATGGAAGACGGGAAAATGATGCGGAACACGCATGGCATATGGCGATTATGATCTATTTGCTGAAAGAATATGCTAATGAAGAAATTGATTTGGCAAAAACGATGATGATGGCACTGATTCATGATGTGGTAGAAATTGATGCAGGAGATACCTATGCATATGATGCGCAGGGGCTGACTTCGCAGAGAGAACGAGAAGAAAAAGCAGCAGACAGAATTTTTGGAATGCTTCCGGAAGAACAGAACAAAGAATTGAGAAGTCTGTTTGAAGAATTTGAGGCAGGCGAAACTGCGGAAGCTCGTTTTGCGAAAGTGATGGATAATTTCCAGCCGTTGTTATTGAACAATTCCAATGATGGCGGGGATTGGAGAGAACATGGCGTGTGTAAGGCACAGGTCATGAAGCGCCATTGCACAACGGAAAAGGGATCTAAAGAAATTTGGGAATATGCCCGCAATCTGATTGAAAAAAATGTAGAAAAAGGGAACATCAAACCATAGGATGAAATAGAAATCTGGTTAAAATAGAGCCATTCGGCCAGTCTCAAAGAAAACAAAGTGAAAAATATATGGATTAATCACCAGATTGGTGGAGAAAACATATGATAAGTAGGAAACGAAGTTTTCGAGAGACAGGAGGCTAATATGGCATACAAAATTGTAATAGATGCCGGGCACGGCGGAGAAGATCCGGGAGCAGTCTATCAAGGTCGCCAGGAAAAGGATGATAATTTACAGCTTGCATTGGCTGTTGGGAACATATTGAAAGAACATGGGTTGGATGTGATTTATACAAGAACAACCGATATTTATCAGACTCCATTTGAAAAGGCGCAGATTGCCAATCATGCGGGCGCAGACTTTTTTGTTTCCATTCACAGAAATTCCAGCCCGCAGCCAAACCAGTACAATGGTGTGGAGACTTTGGTGTATGATAAAAGTGGCATCAAATTGGAAATGGCGGAAAATATCAACGAAGCACTGGAAGAAGTAGGGTTTAAGAATCTTGGTGTGAAGGCAAGACCGGGTCTGGTGGTTCTTCGCAGAACAAGAATGCCTGCTGTATTGGTAGAAGTGGGATTTATCAATAGTGATGTGGATAACCAGTTGTTGGACGAAAAGTTTGATGAGACAGCACAGGCGATAGCTGATGGTATTTTAGAAACGATTGTTCCGGAAGAAGAAATGAAAGAAATGCTGTATCGTGTACAGGTAGGTCTTTTTAGAAACCGGGACAATGCGCAGCGGTTAAATTATGAATTGTTAGAACAGGGGTATCCTTCATTTATCATGTTTGACGATGGATTTTATAAGGTACAGGTAGGTGCTTTCAGAGAATTGCAGAATGCGATTCGCATGGAACAGCAGCTTCGTCAGGCTGGATATTCCACGTTGGTTACCACCAGATAAGTTATGATTACTAAAAATTGGAATTGTTGAGAGCAGATTACAATCTATAAGCAACAAAAGAAAAGCGAGACATAGACATGAAAGCAGAAAAAATACAGTATAAGAAATTCTTGGATAATTTCACAGATTATATTTTTGTGGAAAATGAACTGGAAAAGGCAGATATCATATTCGTTCCGGGCAATGGTTTTCCGCAGATGGCAGAGAAGGCAGCGCAGCTTTGGACGGAAGGAATGGCGCCTTTCGTACTTCCTTCCGGAAGATACAGCATCATAACAGGAAAATTTGTCGGTGTGCAGGCTCATCAGGAACGCTATCAGGAAGAGTATGCAACGGAATGGGATTTTCTGAAAGATGTTCTGGTGAAAAACGGCGTGGCAGAAGATGCGGTATTAAAAGAAAATCAGGCAACGTATACGTATGAAAATGCCATCAATTCCAGAAAAGTGACAGATGGACTGCATCTGGAAATAAAAAAATCGATTATTTGCTGTAAGGCACAGCATGCCCGCAGATGTCAGATGTATTACCAGTTATTGTACCCAGAAACGCAATTTATGATTTGCCCGGTGGATGTGGGAATCAATCGGGAAAACTGGCATCTGACTTCGGAAGGAATTGAGGAAGTGCTGGGAGAAATGGAACGCTGTGGAAAGCAGTTTCACAAAATTCTGCATGATTTATTATGATACCAGGGGGCACAATAGTGCGGAGAAATTCGTGTATCATAATGAGTCAAAAGGTATAAAAAATGGGTACTGCCGAAGCAGTACCCATAAATTTTATTCGTTATCATCTTTTGGATCGTAGTAATCTTCCGGAATATAGATATGAACCAGTTCAATACGGTTCTTTTTCAGTTCTTCAACTACTAATTTGACACCTCGTTCGGTAATGAAATATTCCCCAAGAACCGGTAAATGATCCAGGTGTTCGATGAGATATCCGCCAATCGACTCATAATCGTCGGATTCCATATGAAGACCAATGGAGTCGTTTAAGTCGTTGATTTTCGCAGAACCCTGTGCTGTATATTCTCGTTTCGGAATGATTTCTGTATAACCTTCTTTTTCATCGGCATCGTATTCGTCTCGAATCTCACCAACGATTTCTTCCAGAAGGTCTTCCAGTGTGATCATACCTGCAGTTGCACCATATTCATCAAGGACAATAACAAGATTCATAGCGTATTCTTTCATTTCTCTCAATAAATCCGCAGTATTTTTGTGCTCATACGTAAAATATGGCTTTCTCAAAATCTTACGAATAGAAAAATCGGAAGATGTATCACGAAGAAGAATATCTTTCATGTTGATGATACCAATAATGGTATCCGTTGTATTTTCATAAACAGGATAACGGGTATAGCCATCTTTACGAAAAACTTCAAGCAATTCTTCATAAGTCGCATCTGCATCTATGAAAGACATGTCGATTCGAGGAACCATAACATCCTTTGCCTGGGAATCTCCAAAATCGAACACATTATAAATCATCTGTTTTTCTTCTTCTTCAATAACACCGCTTTCGTGGCTTACATCTACGATGGTACGAAGTTCCTGTTCTGTCATAGTATTTTGCTGTTTGTTTGGATCAATATGTAACAGCATCAGTACACCGTCGGAAAGAAGGTCTACGAGAAAAATAACAGGTGTCAGGATTCTCATAAGAAAATAAATAATCGGTGCATATAACAATGAAATCTTTTCCGCATGGATGGTTGCCATAGTCTTCGGTGTGATTTCACCAAATAACAAAATAATCAAAGTTAAAATCCCTGTGGAAAGACCGATAAAAGCATTTCCAAAAACTTTAGTCGTCCATGTAGTAGCTAAAGAGGAAGCGGAAATATTAACAATATTGTTACCGATCAGGATAGTACTCAATAATTTTCCCGGATCTTCGATGATTTTTAATAATGTCTTTGCCCGTTTATTTCCATCATCTGCAAGATTTTGAATACGGATCTTATTCACCGTGGTCATAGCAGTCTCACCGGATGAGAAAAATGCAGAAAGCAAAACTAAAATTAATAAAACAACAAGCTGTATGGCGTCGCCAGTATCCAAATATAGTCACTCCTTTTTAAATATTATATAGACAGAAATATACATGATTTCCAATCAAAATGCAAGTTAAATAAAAATAAATTAAATATGAAAGAATATGATAAAACCAGAAATTGGGGGTGTCGAAACCAAAAGAAATGTGTTATAATGCCTATATTATGTTTGAATAGTGGGATATTTTGCTATTCTGAGTAGAAAAATAATTGAAGCAGGAAAAGAGGAGTGTTTTACATATGAAAGTAAACAGTCGAAAACGTGTATTAAAAAGACGTTTTTTGAAAACGATGAGTATTGCTTTGGCATCTGTGATGCTTCTGTCAGCAGGAGGAAGTCAGCTTGTCTGGGCAAAAACAGCAAAATCAGTGGAAAGCTCCAGCAGTGCAGATTCAGAATATGATGGAAAGATTATATATCTGGATGGAAAATCAGGGAATAATAATCAATCTGGTAAAAGCCCTGATGAAGCCGTAAAAACATTTGCAAAAGCAAAGAAACTTGCCGGAGAATATGGAATTATCTATATTTGTGGCACAGTAAAAGTAAAAAAAGATGTGACATGGACATTGCCAAACGGTGTTTGCATTCGTCGTGCATCTGGTTTTGAAGGACCATTGGTTAAAGTTTCCGGTTCACTGACATTGGATAATGTAACCATGTATCGGGATGATATCAGTATTACAGAAGACGGATATGTAGAAGGTGCATTGGAACATGAAAAAGTATATGTACCAAAAACCATTAAAATCGATGCTCCGGTTTCTTTGAGTGAAATTCCATTATCGGAAGATTGTGAGGGGGACGGTGTATTTGCCTGGGCAGATGAAAGTTTTGTTCCGACGGAATATGAAACTGCATGTAAAGTAGTCTTTTATCCATATGATACAGAAGCTGTGGATTATAGCCAGGAAAAAGGATGGGATGAAGATGCACAGGTGGTTGTGAGAAGTGTGACAGTAAGAGTTGTGTCTTTGGAAGTGAAAGAAGAACCAACCCCTGAAGTCACAGCAACACCAGAACCAACCGCAGAGCCAACACCAGAGGTGACAGCAACACCGGAGCCGACCGCGGAGCCAACACCAGAGGTAACAGCAACACCGGAGCCGACAGCAGAACCAACACCAGAGGTAACAGCAATACCAGAACCGACCGCGGAGCCGACACCAGAAGTTACGACAACGCCGGAACCAACGGTTGAAGCAACTCCAGAAGTGCCGGAAGAAAACGAAGCGGCTGTAGAAAGCAAAATCATTTATCTGGATGGAAAATCCGGAGATAATAATAATTCCGGTGAAACACCAGAAGAAGCAGTGAAGACTTTCAAACAGGCGAAAAAACTGGTTGGCGAACATGGTATTATCTACATTTGTGGTACAGTAAAAGTAAAAAATGAAGTAACATGGGAACTGCCAGATGGTGTAGAAATCCTTCGCGCAGATGATTTTGAAGGACCATTGGTACGTGTGACCGGTTCACTTACTTTAAAAAATATTACGATGTATTTGGACGATATCAAACTTTCATGGACAGGTTCCGTGGAAGGCGCATTAAATAAAGAAGACATGGAAACCGAAGTTACTCCGGAAGCTGGGCAGGATGGAACACAGGAAGCAATTCCTGAAGGAAGTCCAGAAGCAACCCCAGAAGTAACACCGGAGACAACTCCAGAAGTAGCACCGGAGACAACCCCAGAAGTAACTCCAGAAGTAATACCGGAGACAACTCCTGAGGCAACTCCAGAAGTAGCACCGGAGACAACCCCAGAAACAACTCCAGAAGTAACACCAGAGACAACACCGGAAGCAACCCCAGAAGTACCTGCTGAGCCAGAATTGACAGAAGAAGAAAAAGCATTCGCTGCAGAAGTTCAGAACCTGATTGATTATCTGCCAGAAGAAGTTACTTCTATGGAAGAAGTCGAAGCGGTAATCGATGCAACAAAAGGATACGAATCATTAAATGATCTGCAGAAAGCCTTGTTGGACAGCAATGCGTGGGAACGCCTGACAGCAGCGCAGGAAAAGGTAAAAGTTTACAACCGCCAGTCTAACGAAGTGCTGATTGAAGGTGATCTTCCATGGTATGTACAGTTTCAGGTAGAATTGACCAACGATAAAACGGATACTTCTGTATTAGAGGCAAAAAATATTGACACATTCATTTCACCATATGATTTGACCTTATGGGATTTGATGAATGATACAGAGTACAAACTGAACGGTCAGCAGGTTCGTATTACCATGCCGGCACCAGATGAGAAGTTGTATACACAGTTGGTTGTGCTTCATTATCTGGAAGATGGAACCGTTGAGTATATCACTCCGATTTACAACAACGATGGAACAATCAGTTTTGTGACTACTTCTTTCAGTCCATACAGTATTGCAGGAAGTAATGTACTGGTAGGAAATCTGGATAAAATATATAATAACCAGTCCAGTTCCAATTCAGGAAACAAAGGAACGACATCCTCAACGAATAAAGGAAGTTCTTCCTCAAATTCCGGTAATAAAACAACGAGCAGCAGCACGACAGGCAGCTCATCCAGCAATAAGACAACAAGCAGTACCAAAACAACAAGTACAAAAACATCATCCAATACCAGCACTACATGGGTTCCAAGAACAGGAGATGATCAGAATATTCTTTTGTATGTAGGAATTGCAGTTGGTGCGTTAGTAGTTTTAGGAATTGCAGGATTTGTAATGAAAAGAAAATCCGATAAGAAATAGTATTAGAGCGAAAAACCCTTCCATATATTAAAGTATGGGAGGGTTTTATTTATGAAAAGAGATTGGAGTAAAGAAAAAAACTTACTGGTTTGTGTATTACTTTCCTACGTGATAACCATTGTATTCCTTATGCTGCTTGCTTTGTTTCTTTATTGCTTTCAATGGAATCTGGATAAAGTTACTTTGGGAATCATCGTAATTTATATTGTTTCCTGTCTGTTTGGCGGTTGGATGGCCGGAAGAAAGATGAAAAAGCAAAAATTTTTATGGGGTTTGCTGACAGGGGTGGTGTATTTCCTTATATTGGTATTGATTTCCATGCTGAGTAAAGCAGGAATCCAGGGACAGGGAATCGAAATTGCAGCGATTGCAATCATGTGTATGGGTGCAGGCATGCTGGGAGGAATGGTATCCTGATATTTGCCTTAAATATCGAGAATTTTTATAAAATACTTTAATTATAAAAAAAACTGTGCTATACTGCACAATAGTTTTGATTTAAAAGCTAAAGAATAAGAGGTAAAGAAAATGAAGAAAAAACAAGGAATTCTTGTGCTGATTCTGACAGCTGTTCTTATGGTTCTTATTGGATATACAGCAGCTGTAGGATTTGGTGCAACAGGAACCGGTGCTGCAAAGAACATTAAGACCGGTTTGGATCTGGCTGGTGGTGTAAGTATTACATATCAGGCAGTAGGAGAGAATCCATCTCAGGAAGATATGGATGACACGATTTACAAACTTCAGAAACGTGTAGAAAGCTATAGTGAAGAAGCATTGGTATATCAGGAAGGTACTGATAGGATTAACGTAGAAATTCCTGGGGTAAGTGATGCCAACGCGATTTTGGAAGATCTGGGAAAACCAGGTGCTTTGCAGTTTACCGATGAAAGTGGAAATGTAGTTCTGGATGGAGCTGATATTGCAGATGCACAGGGTGGTGTGTACACTGACCAGACAACAGGACAGAGAACATATGTAGTATCTTTGACAATGACTTCCGAAGGTACTGAAAAATTTGCAGAAGCTACCGAAGCAAATCTTGGAAAAACAATTGCTATCGTATACGATGGCGAAACAATCAGTGCACCTGTTGTAAATTCTGTAATTTCAGAAGGAAAAGCAGAAATCACAGGTCAGGAAACAATCGAAGAAGCAAAAGAGCTGGCTTCCATCATTCGTATCGGTTCCCTGAAATTGGAATTGAACGAAATTCGTTCCAATGTTGTAGGCGCTCAGTTAGGACAGGAAGCAATTAAGACCAGTTTGATCGCTGGTGCAATCGGTCTGGTACTGGTAGGAATTTTCATGATGATCGTATATGCACTGCCGGGTGTTATTGCTATGATTTCTTTGGCAATTTATACAGGTCTGGAATTGATTATGTTAAATGCATTTGACCTGACACTGACTTTACCAGGTATCGCAGGTATCATCCTTTCTATTGGTATGGCGGTAGATGCAAACGTAATTATTTATGCGCGTATCCGTGAAGAAATTGCTGCAGGAAAAAGTGTGAGAGGAGCCATCAAAACTGGTTTCCAGAAGGCATTATCCGCAATTGTGGATGGTAACATTACAACATTGATCGCTGCTGCCGTACTGGGTATGATGGGAACCGGTAGTGTCAAAGGGTTTGCCATGACTCTGGCACTTGGTATTGTACTTTCCATGTTTACATCTCTGGTTGTTTCTCGATTGATCGTAAATGCTCTGTTTGCAGTTGGATTCAGAGATGAAAAATATTACGGAAAACAGAAAGAAATCAAAACCATCGACTTTGTAGGAAAAAGAAAATATTTCTTTGCATTTTCTATCATTATTATGTTGTTAGCGCCTATTGGCATGGGTATTTTCTCCGTGAAAGACGGAAAAGCGTTGAATTACAGTCTGGAATTTGTTGGTGGTACATCTACAAATGTAACATTTAACGAAGATTATTCGATTGAAGAAATTGATACACTGATCAAACCAGTTGTTGCAGAAATCACAGGAGACAATGATATTCAGGCTGCGAAAGTAACAGGCAGCAATGCAATTATTATCAAAACAAGATCTTTGACACTGGAAGAAAGAGAAGCTTTGAATCAGGCACTGGTAGATGAATTTGGCGTAGACGAAAGTACAATTTCTGCAGAAAGTATTTCATCCACTGTCAGCTCTGAAATGAGAAAAGATGCAATCATTGCTATTGTTATCGCAACCATCTGTATGCTGATTTATATTTGGTTCAGATTTAAAGATGTACGTTTTGCATCCAGTGCGGTTGCAGCATTGATTCATGACGTTCTGGTTGTATTGGCATTCTATGCGTTGGCACGTATTACAGTAGGAAATACATTTATTGCATGTATGCTGACAATCGTTGGTTATTCCATCAACGCAACCATCGTTATTTTCGACCGTATCCGTGAAAATCTGCAGGTAATGGAAAAGAGACAGACTCTGGCAGATGTTGTAAACTTAAGTATTACACAGACTTTGACAAGAAGTATTTATACATCCTTTACAACATTTATTACCGTATTTGTTCTGTTTATTTTGGGTGTATCTTCCATTCGTGAATTCGCCCTTCCAATCATGGTAGGTATTGTTGGCGGTGGTTATTCTTCTGTATGTATCACAGGACCATTGTGGTATGTATTAAAGACAAAATTGCAGAAAACTGAAAAATAATAGATAAGATAGAAAAGAATCTCGCTTGTCGGGATTCTTTTTTACTCAGGAAAATTACAAGGGAGAAGTTTGAATGGAAAAATGGGTTGTATCAGCAAAAAAAGCTGATTTTCAAAAAATCGCAGCTACATTTGGCATTGACCAAGTGACAGCACGTATTATTAGAAATCGTGATGTTGTGGGGGATGATGCAATTCAAATGTATTTAAACGGAAACCGTCAGCATTTATTATCTCCATGGCTTATGAAGGATATGGACAAAACGGTTCGTATTTTGGAAGAAAAGATTCGGGCAAGAAAGATGATTCGTATTATCGGGGATTATGATATTGACGGTGTGATGTCGACATATATTTTACTGACTGGTCTGCGTCAGCTAGGCGCAAAGACGGATCATGTAATTCCGAATCGAATCATTGATGGATACGGATTAAATGAACATTTGATTGAACAGGCATGGGAAGATAAGATTGATACGATTGTAACCTGCGACAATGGAATTGCCGCTGCCAGCCAGATTCAAAAAGCAAAAGAATATGGAATGACGGTTCTGGTAACCGATCACCATGAAGTGCCTTTTGAAGAAACAGAAAATGGAAGAAAAGAGGTACTTCCGCCAGCCGATGCCATCGTAAACCCAAAACAGGCGGATTGTGCGTATTCTTTTAAAGGTTTGTGTGGGGCTGTTGTGGCGTTAAAAGTGATGGAAGCGTTGTATCAGCAAATGCAATCGCCAATTGATTTTGTGGATCAGATGATGGAGTTCGCAGCGATTGCAACGATTGGTGATGTTATGGATTTGGTGTTGGAAAATCGAATCATAGTAAAAGAAGGACTCCGTAAACTGCATCATACCAAAAACCTTGGACTACAGGAACTGATCCGTGCCAATCAGTTGGAACCGGAAGCAATTTCACCATATCATATCGGATTTATCATCGGACCATGTCTGAATGCTACCGGACGTCTGGATACTGCAAAGAGAGCACTGAAACTGCTCTGTGCACAGGATAGAGAAGAAGCGGCGATGTTGGCTGGGGATTTGAAGAATCTGAATGAAAGTCGTAAAGAAATGACTGCAAAAGGCGTGGAACAGGCAATCGAACTGGTGGAAAATACTTCCTTGAAAAATGATAAAGTGCTGGTGGTTTATTTGCCGGAATGTCATGAAAGTCTGGCAGGAATCATTGCCGGAAGAATCAGAGAGCGTTATCATAAGCCGGCGTTTGTCCTTACCAAAACACTGGAAGGAGTAAAAGGTTCCGGTCGTTCCATCGAGAGCTATTCCATGTTCGAGAAACTGTGCGAATGCAAAGAATACCTGACCAAATTCGGAGGGCATCCGATGGCTGCGGGAATCTCATTAAAAGAAGAAGATGTAGATGCTTTTCGTGAAAAATTGAATTTGCTGTCTCAGTTGACAGAAGCAGATTTTGTGGAAAAGATTATCATTGATGTGCCGATGCCTATTTCCTATATCAATAAAAATCTGATTCGGGAAATGAAAGTATTGGAACCTTTTGGGAAAGGCAATGAGAAACCAATTTTCGCACAAAAAGGTTTGAAAGTGATGGGGTGTCGCGTATTTGGGAAAAACAGAAATGTGGTAAAAATGCGAGTGGCAGATTCCTATGGTTATACCATGGATGCGGTGTACTTTGGTGAAGGAGATACATTTGTACAGGATGTGCAGGGGAGAGAAGTATCGATTCTGTATTATCCGGAGATTAACAGTTATATGGGACGGGAAACGCTGCAGGTTGTGATTAAATCTTATCAGTAAAATATAACGAAATGACACAAAAAAGGGAAATCGACATATAATCGATTTCCCTTTTGGGTTATAAATACAAATTAGATACGAGCAACTCCTGTATCTCTAGCTGCCTGAGCAACTGCTGCAGCAACAGCTTTACCTACACGTGGGTCAAATGCTTTTGGAATGATGTAATCTTCGTTCAGTTCTTCGTCAGAAATCAGATTTGCCAGAGCCTGAGCTGCAGCCATCTTCATTTCTTCGTTGATGTCTTTTGCACGAACATCAAATGCACCACGGAATACACCTGGGAATGCAAGTACGTTGTTGATCTGGTTAGGGAAGTCACTACGTCCTGTAGATACAACTCTTGCTCCGCCAGCTTTTGCGTCTTCTGGGAAGATTTCTGGTGTTGGGTTAGCACAAGCGAAGATGATAGCATCTTTGTTCATTGTTTTAACCATTTCTGTAGTAACCTGTCCTGGAGCGGAAACACCGATGAATACATCAGCGCCTACCAGCATTTCTGCCAGTGTACCCTGTTTCTTTTCAAGGTTTGTAACCAGAGCCATTTCTTCTTTGATCCAGTTCATGCCTTTTTCACGACCTTCGTAAATAGCACCAGATCTGTCACACATTGTAATGTTTTTGAAACCAGCGGAAAGAAGCAGTTTTACGATGGAGATAGCTGCTGCACCTGCACCGGAAGTAACAACTTTAACCTCTTCTTTTTTCTTTCCAACAACTTTCAATGCGTTCAGCATACCTGCCAGTGTAATGATAGCAGTTCCGTGCTGGTCATCGTGGAAAATTGGAATATCACATTTTTCTTTCAGTTTACGTTCGATTTCGAAACATCTTGGAGCGGAAATGTCTTCCAGGTTTACTCCACCGAAAGAACCGGATAATAAGTATACTGTATTAACGATTTCATCTACTTCTTTGGATTTGATACACAGAGGAAAAGCGTCAACATCGCCAAATGCTTTGAAAAGTACACATTTTCCTTCCATAACTGGCATACCAGCTTCTGGCCCGATATCACCAAGACCCAGTACTGCAGTACCGTCTGTGATAACAGCACACATATTGTGACGTCTTGTTAATTCGTAACTTTTATCAACGTCTTTCTGGATTTCCAGACAAGGTTCAGCAACACCTGGTGTATAAGCCAGAGATAAATCATCTTTTGTTGCTACTGGTACACGAGTAATAACTTCGATTTTACCAGCTACTTCTTTGTGGAGTCTCAAAGACTCTTTTGCGTAATCCATAATAATGTCCTCCGTAAATTAAGTTAATATTTATTCGAATGGGAAGTGGAACTGTGTAAGTCCCAGCTCATCACGAATCTGAATGAATTCTTTCTGTACTGCTTCTGTGATTGGCACACCTTTATCTTTACGATACAGCCAAACTTCATATTCTTTTTCACCAGCAGTATAGATGCGGTCCTGACCAGGTGCTTTTTTGGAAGCACGAAGTTCTCTTAAAATAGTACCAGCAGTTTTCTTGAATGCTTCTGCACCCATGAAAGCTTCTGTGTCAATTGCAATAAAGAAATGTCCCAGATGATATGGACGAATGTTTCCGTCTTCATCTTTTCCGTCCAGGTCTTTCAGGAAAAGACCAGACTGTAATGCTGCGGAAAGGAGTTCTACAACTGTTGTGTAGCCGTATCCTTTGTATCCGCCTAACAGTTCACCGATTCCACCAAGTGGAGCCAGAGCAGCTTTGCCGCCACGGATATCTTTCAATGCCTGTGCGCTGTTTGTAGCTGGAGAACCGTCCTGATTAACAACTGTTCCTTCTGGAAGGTCATGGTCGATACGAGCATAATATTCGATCTTACCATTCTGAATGATAGAAGTAGCACAGTCTAAAGAGAATGGGAATGGTTCGTCTGTAGGCATAGCAAATGTCAGAGGGTTTGTTCCCATCATACCCTCTACACCAAAAGTAGGTGCGATAGAAGGTCTTGCGTTTGTTCCGGTGATACCGATCATGTTCTGTTTGGAAGCCATAGTTGACCAGTATCCAGCAATACCATAATGAGATGAGTTACGTACTGCAACCATACCCATACCATATTTACGTGCTTTTTCGATACACATATCCATGGCTTTTTTGCTGGCAACCATACCCATACCGTCATTGGCATCCAATACTGCAGTAGTAGGTGTTTCTTTCAAAATATCGATTTTAGTAACAGGATTTAAGATTCCTGCTTTGATACGGTCAACATAAATCGGTTTGAAACGGTTACATCCATGACTTTCGATACCGCGTCTGTCACTTTCCAATAATACATCGGAGCAAAGTCTTGCTTCATCTTCTGGCAATCCCAGTTTTACGAATGCTGCTGTCATAAAATCGTCAACTAATTGCCAAGGTACGAAAGGTCTTGTATCTTTTTCCATTGTGATACCTCCTATATATATGTAATTTTTTAAGAACAATCGTAACGGAGCGTCTGTGCAAAGGACGTTAGAAATGAAACTTTAACAAGTTACAGTGAAAAAGGTCATTTAAAAAGTAAAAAACGATGTAAATGAAGCACTTTCGTGCCATTACACCGCTTCCCGAGCACTCATGCCTGCCGCTAATTGAACTAACTAAAATATAACATTATCAATGCGTATTGTCAAGTTAGAGTGCATAAATTACTTGTCAAAATGACGAAAATGGATAAGAAAACATAGCAAAAATTTATAAGTATATAACAATAATTGAAGGAAAAATTGTCAAATATAGACAATAGACAAATCACAAAACAATATCTGAAAAAAGAAGTTATCTGAGTTTTTTGAAGATATCCAGAATTTCTTGTGCAACATTTTCGGAGGATTTGTTGTCCGTGGAAATTACGAAATCTGCAGCAGCTTCATAATATGGCTGACGTTCTTTCATAAGTTGTGCAATTCCTTCCGGAGAACGGCGTCCGTTCAGTACCGGGCGGTTCTGATCTGCTCCCACACGTTTAAAAATCGTCTCTGGTGCAGCAGTAAGAAGAAATACATATCCATTTGTTTTCATAGCATCTACATTTTCTTTGCGAAGGGCAGCCCCGCCGCCACAGGAAATAATGAGGTCATTTTCTTGCTGCAATTCCTGTAAAAGGCTGGTTTCCAGTGAACGAAAATAAGAATCACCTTTAGTAGCAAAAATAGTTGGAATGGACATTCCTTCACGCTGCACAATGATTTCATCCATTTCTGCGATTTCCATTTGTGCCATGTTATGTAAATATCTGGACACGGAAGATTTTCCGGTTCCCATAAAACCGATCAATATAATATTTTTCTTGGACATGAGTTGTATTTCCTTTCCTCTAAATGATGGTTTATTATACAGTGATTTTGTGCAATATTCAATAAAAAGTCTGTAAATTTCTTGATGTTATCGGCAAAATGTGGTAAAATTACGGAAAATAAAGGAGACGGCATAAATTTGGGCAAGTTTTCGCAACATGGGGGTTGTAGATGGACTTGCTTATTTTTTTCCGGCGGGATGGAGGTTCGTATGGCTAAATATATTATGGCACTTGATGCTGGTACAACCAGTAACCGTTGCATTTTGTTCAATGAAAAAGGCGAAATCTGTAGTATGGCGCAAAAAGAATTTACGCAGTATTTTCCAAAGCCAGGCTGGGTAGAACACGATGCAAATGAAATTTGGTCAACACAATTGGGTGTTGCGGTGGAAGCAATGTCCAAAATCAGTGCATCTGCAGAAGACATAGCAGCAATCGGTATTACCAATCAGCGTGAAACAGCGATCGTCTGGGATAAAAATACTGGTGAACCAGTGTATCATGCAATCGTATGGCAGTGTAGACGTACATCTGAATATTGTGATTCTTTGAAGGAAAAAGGTCTGACAGAGATTTATCGTAAAAAAACCGGTTTGATCATTGACGCATATTTTGCAGGTACGAAAGTAAAATGGATTCTCGATAATGTAAAGGGTGCAAGAGAAAGAGCTGAAAAAGGCGAATTATTATTTGGTACCGTGGAAACCTGGCTGATCTGGAAATTAACGAAGGGTGCTGTTCATGTAAGTGATTATTCCAATGCTTCACGTACGATGCTGTTCAATATTAATACACTGGATTGGGACGATGAAATTCTGGAAGAACTGCAGATTCCTCGCTGTATGCTTCCAAAACCAATGCCATCCAGTTGTGTATATGGAACTGCAGATCCAGCATTCCTTGGCGGTCCGATTCCTATTGGAGGTGCAGCAGGTGACCAGCAGGCTGCGTTGTTTGGACAGACCTGTTTCCATCCTGGTGAAGCAAAAAATACATATGGAACAGGATGCTTCCTGTTAATGAACACAGGTGAAAAACCTGTATTTTCCGATAATGGTCTGGTTACAACGATTGCATGGGGCATCGGTGACAGAGTTGTATATGCGCTGGAAGGTTCTATCTTCGTTGCTGGAGCTTCGATTCAGTGGCTGCGCGATGAAATGCGTCTGATTGACTCAGCAGTAGACTCCGAATATATGGCGAAAAAAGTAAAAGATACGCATGGATGTTATGTGGTGCCAGCATTCGCCGGTATGGGTGCTCCATATTGGGATCAGTATGCACGAGGAACCATTGTTGGTCTGACACGTGGGGTTAACAAATATCATATTATCCGTGCAACTCTGGAATCTATCGCTTATCAGGCATTTGACGTTATCAGAGCGATGGAAGCAGACTCTGGAATTCCTCTGACTGCACTGAAAGTTGACGGTGGCGCCAGTGCCAATGACTTCCTGATGCAGTGTCAGGCAGATATGATCCAGGCACCTGTAAACAGACCGGCATGTGTAGAAACAACAGCTATGGGTGCCGCTTATCTGGCAGGTCTGGCAGTTGGATATTGGCCAAACAAAGAAGCAATCTCCAGAAACTGGTTCGTAGGAAAAGCATTCGTTCCACAGATTTCCAGAGAGGAACAGGAGAAAAAAATCAAAGGATGGCATAAAGCTGTTAAGTACTCTTTTGGCTGGGCAAAAGATATGGAAGAATGATAAAAGTTGAGTGGCGAGGGAAAAAACTATTTCCCTTGTCATTTATTTCGTATATAATGAATATGTATGCTTATTTGGAATTCCTGGGGACGGACGCAGATAATTGCTATTGCTTTTCAATAACAGGCCGCTCCTTCTCAACTCTTTTCTAAGATTGACTAAATTGACGCTCAGGAACGCCTTCGCGCCAAAGTCAATCTAAGAAAAGGATT
>JAXJUX010000200.1:0-18034 GCA_036308845.1 Ruminococcus sp. | reverse complement strand
TTGCATACTACTTAGGTGGATGGGTTGGAGTTGGTACAGTTATGGCTGGATCCTTCTCAATGATGATGAGAATTTGGGACGGTGTAACTGACCCGGTTGTAGGTCTTTTAGTAGACAAAACAAACGGAAAATTTGGTAAAAACAGACCATTCATGGTTATCGGTAATATCATCCTGTTTATTACATCCTGGATTTTGTTTAATGTAACACATATGTTGCCAATGGCAGCTCGTTTCCCATTCTTCATTATTATTTCTGCTATTTACTATTTGGGATATACATGCCAGTGTGTAGTTACAAAATCTGCACAGTCTGCTCTGACAAACGATCCAAAACAGAGACCTCTGTTTGCTATCTTCGATGGTATTTACAACACACTGTTGTTCTCTGGTCTGGCTGCAGTAGCTACAAACATGTCTAATAAATACGGCGGATTTACAGCTGACCCAGCTTTGTATGGTGATTTACAGCTGACATTTGGTCTTATTTCTTTCGTTATGATGTGCATCGCTGTATACAGTATTGCTCCAAAAGACAGATCCGAATTCTTCGGTACAGGTCAGACAAGTCAGAAAGTTGGTATCAAAGATTACTGGGATACTCTGAAAGGAAACAGAGCTATCCAGATGTTGGTTATTTCTGCTGGTACAGACAAACTGTCTACACAGATGAAAGGTAACTCCGTAATCATGGTAGTATTGATGGGTGTTGTTGTTGGTAACTTCAATCTGTATGCTGCAACACAGGCTCTGATTTCTATTCCTACAACAATCATCATGATCTTCCTGGTAGGTGGTCTGGCTACAACACTGGGACAGAAAAAGGCTATGTTGATTGGTTCTTGGGGTGGTATCATCACAAACGCACTGTTGATTCTGCTGTGGCTGTTTGGTGATTACAAATCCATGAACTCTGCAGAAGGAACTCTGGCATTCAGCGCATTTACAATTTTGTATATCGGTATCAATATTATCATGGGTGGTTTCACAGGTCTGTCCGGTAACATCGTTATCCCTATGACAGCTGACTGTGCTGACTATGAAGTATATCGTACAGGAAAATACGTTCCTGGTCTGATGGGAACATTGTTCTCCTTCGTTGATAAAATTATTTCTTCTTTAGCTCCAATGTTAGTATCGCTGCTGTATGCTTCCATCGGATTTAAAGATGTATTGCCAGACGTTACTGCGGAATATACAAATGAACTGTTCTACGTAACATTGTTCTGTATCTACGGTATGCTGATCTTTGGTAACCTGTGTAACGTAGTAGCTATGAAATTCTATCCATTGACAAAAGAAAAAATGGAAGAAATCCAGGGCGAAATCGCAGCTATCAAAGCAAAAGCTCAGTAATTGAATAATTAGTTATACATAGTATATTAAAAATAAGCGTCGGTTGCGGCGCTTATTTTTATATCATAGATTTTACACTTAGGTTGATGTGTTACAAGATTATAAGTGATTCATATCAGAATTTCAGTTTTTCGTTGATTTTAGCGATTTGTTTTTTGGCTTTTTTAATTATCTTTTCGTTATTTTCTTCTTCAGCAAGTTCAAGAACTTCTTCCCAATCTTCCAGTTCGTCTAATAAAATCCCTTTGTATTGCTCATTTGTCATGCCCAATTCTTCAGTCATCCTTTCATTGCCCCTTTCGCATATAAGTATGTACATATTATATCGTAAAGGTTGGAGAAGTGTAAAGTCTAGGTTATCAAAGTGTATTTTAAGGATAGTTATCGAGAGTAATTAAAATATGAAGTAGTTAGAAAATAGTAAATTTAGAAAATGTATCATTCGTATAACTATGATTATATACGATATTATTTATAATTGCAAGAGAAAACTGTGTTTTCAAAAAGTCATAATTTGCATTGACACAAATTATGATAAAAAGTATGATTAGTATAACCAATCATACTTTTTGAACGCAGGAGGTGTTACCATGGAATTTCCAGAAGGAAAATATGCGTGGATGGTCAAAATCGGTGAAAAAGGACAGTTCGTTATTCCCAAGGAAGCAAGAGAATTGTTTGATATAAAACCGGGCGATACAGTGTTGGTGTTGGCGGATAAGGAAAGAGGAATTGCTATTCCGCCGAAGGATATGAGGGACAAATTCTTTGCCCATATTTTTAAAGAAATGGATGATTTGGAAGGAGGAAAATAGGTATGAGTAAGATTGTATTTTTCTGTATTCCTGCCCATGGGCATACGAATCCAACCTTAGGTGTTGTCAGGGAATTGATTTCGCGGGGGCATGAGGTTTGGTATTATTCTTACGAACCGATGCGTAAAAAGATAGAAGATACGGGTGCGAAGTTTATTGCCTGCGATGTTTATGACACGGAGCAAAAACTGACAGCAAAGGATGCAACCAGAGTGGGAAAAGATATGGCGTTTTCTATCAAAATTTTGGTGGATACCACACTGGCGCTGGATGATGTGGTTTGTCAGCACATGGAAGAAATAAAACCGGATTGTATTGTTGCAGATTCGATGGCAGTCTGGGGAAAAGCAGTTGCCATGAAATTGCAGATTCCATTTATATCGTCCACGACTACATTTGCATTTAATCAATACTCAGCCAAAATCACGAAGCAGAGTATTTCGCAAATGTTCGGAATGATTTTTTCTATGCCGAAAATGAACAAGGATATCAAACGGCTGCAGGAGAAGGGATATCCTGTCAAAAGTTTTCTGGATATTATCCAAAATGATAACGACACGAATACGATTGTCTACACTTCATCGGAATTTCAGCCATGCTCGGAAACATTTTCTGATAAATATGTGTTTGTTGGTCCGTCTATTCGTCCGGCAGAAAGTGTAATAGAGAAGAAAAAAGAGAAACTTGTGTATATTTCCATGGGTACTGTGAATAACGATATGCTTTCGTTGTATCAAAAGTGTATAAAGGCATTTGCGAATACCGAATATCAGGTGATTCTTTCTGTGGGAAATCTGGTGCCGTTGGATCGTTTTGAAAACATTCCTGAAAATATTTCTGTACATTCTTATGTGGATCAGATTGCAGTGCTCCAAAAGGCAGATGTGTTCGTTTCGCATTGTGGCATGAATAGTGTGAGTGAAAGTTTGTATTTTGGTGTGCCGCTTGTGATGCTTCCGCAGACTACAGAGCAGGGAGGTGTGGCAAATCGGGTTTTGCAGGTTGGAGCAGGTATAAAATTAGAAAAAACAAGTGCTGCATCGATTCTGGATGCAGTGAATACTGTGTTGCGTGATGCGTCTTACAAAAAATATGCGGAAGAAATTGCCTGCGGATTTAAAAAGTGTACTGGTGCGAAAGGCGCGGCGGATCGCATTTTGCAGGTGTGCGATGAAATACAATAGAGAATTATATGAAAATTGGGGGAATCCGATGGACGATGCATATGCTTATTTGATACAATAATTTAGTAAAATATGAATCTTACCTTGAGATAAAATAGAAACGAGGGGATAAAACGTGGAAATCTGTTGTGTATGTGGACAGCGTAAAGGTGATGGACATGTATGTGCGAACTGTGGATTTGATGAGAGCAAAGATTACAGCCGATTTCTTACTTTAACGAAATTAGCAGATGACGAGTTAATATGTGATGCATATAAGTATGAAGAAAAGAAGAATAGTCAGGCGTGGCTGGAATGGTTAGAAGAAAACGCTGGAAGGATTGATGCGTTGGATTCCCAGGATTCGGCGGATATTTTAAGAAAAATCAAAAAGTATTACGAAGTATTATTGGAAGAACAAAGAAGTAAATATTTGTCGCAGAGACAGGTTGCGGCGAGTAAAAAAGAAGATACGTATTGGTCGAATCTGCAAATGGATTCTCAATATAAGATGAATGTAGAAGAAACACAGCAGGCATATGTTACAGTAAATGAGAAAAAGGAGCCGTATTGGTCCAATTTACATATAGGTGATCAATATAGAATGAAAGTAAATAATGACAAGGATGATGATACAGTAGACGTGAGTCAGCTTTTTAGCAATATCAGCTTGAAATAGGAAACGGGAAGTACGGTGCAATTGTGAATAAACACTTTTGTACCGTACTTTTTTGTCTTATCACACGTTATGCAGACGGAAATACCGTGTCATTTTCCTGGATAATGGGCTGTACCGTATTTTCTGGCTGCAAAGTTTACAATGAATTCAACATATACGGTGTCGAGAACCGATTCAAACGTATATACGGTAATCAGTCCCAATGTTTTTTGAGGAAGTCAAAAAATATACGGTGCCAAAAATAAATTCAGATATATATACGGTAATTTCCACCAACATCTTTTAAGAAAGTCAAAAAATGTACGGTGTAAAAAGTAAATGTAAATTTATGTACGGTAATTTTCTGTTCCCAGTTCCTGCCTGGAAATAACAATACGGCGCATCTACATAGGAAGTGTAGTTTGCGCCGTATTATTCAGAATGAACTATATTGAGAGTACAGGTGCGTTTACATTCATTCACACTTCAAGACCGTTTCTTCAAACTCCGATACTCCGCCGGCGTCATCCCATATCGATTCGTAAATATTTTATAGAAAAATCCCTTATTGTGATATCCGACCATCTCAGCAATTTCAGAGACGCTGGCATCGGTAGAAAGCAGAAACTGTTCGGCTTTTGCAAGTCGGATAGATTGCAAATATTCCGAATAGGTCATGCCGGTTTTCTTCTTAATCAGTCGATTGAAATAGGCTTTTTGAAAATGAAACAATTCTGTCAATTCCTGTATCGTCACTGTCTGATAATGTTCCTGAATGTAGTCATTGATATTTTCAAAGATGATCCAGTTCATGGTTTTTTGCTGTTCTCGTGACAGGGAAACTTCATAGGTAGAGCTAAGAAGACGGAAGATACGAAGCAATAGTCCTTTGCAAATAAGTGCAGAACCGGTATCGGATTCACACAATTCTTCCAGCAGTAAGGAGAGGCATTTTTCCATTTTCTCTCTGGCATTTGGAAATGGACGAAAGTGCATATATTGCTGCAAATCATTTTGTTTCATCAGGGCAGTCTGCAAAAATGAGATGATTTTTTGTGTACTGACATTCTCATTCAAAATTTCATGGAACATTTCGTTGTCAATGCCAAAGAATAATACGATGGATTCCTGCTGAATCAGATAATCCTGATGGATGCAATTCTTATCAATCAGACAAAAATCCCCTTCGGAAAAAAGAATATCTTTGTCGCAGATTCGCTGTTTGAAGCTGCCTTTTACCACATAGCCAAGTTCGATATAATCATGGGTATGAAGCTGCGTTTTGGTACCGTCTTGAAATTGGAACGCATAATAATTTTTGTCGGCGGCAGGATACATGGTTGCTCGCAGACAGGAAGTGTTGGAAAAATCCCAACAGAGGAAAAATACACGATTTTTATCGATAAAAGCATATGGTTTTACTTCTCTGGCTGATTTGGAATATTCCGGACAGACGAGGCGGCTGGCAAGCGGGTGAGTTGGTTTTAACTGTCGAAAATCGGAACGGGTAAATTGTCTGCATTGTTGTGAAAGATTCAAAGGGATACCTCCTTTGGCGTTGAACGAGTAATTCTGGATTTGTGAAGTTCCTTCCTTTGGAAGTATTTTTAGTATAGCATAAGGAAGGAAAGAGAGAAACAGAAAAATAATTGATAAAATTTCCTTTCCTCTGTAGAAAAACAAAATATTGTCCAAATTTGTTCTTTGCATGGGTAAGAGAAAATTATCCAGGTACATTACTGGCAGGACCGTCCTCCACAGGAGATGAAGATTCAGATACAAGTCAGAGTGGTGGAATCGGTGTAGTTTTAGAGACCTGTTCTACAGCAGAATTGATGGACGGAACACAGGAAAAACTGGATGTATTCAGCTATCATTATTACAATGGTATTTCCGAGAGACTGGCTTCCATGATGCCATCGCAGCATTGGCCATCGGATAAAGCGCTGAGCGAAGAATATCTGGCTGTTGCACCAAACAGTGCAAAAGAATTTACAAAATCCAGAGATTTGTATTGCCCTGGCGGACAGATGTGGGTAACAGAATCCGGAGATGCCGGTGCGGGTGGAAATACATGGGCATCTACATTTACAGATGTATTTCGTTCTTTGAATGAACTTGGTGGATTTTCAGAAGTTTCGGATGGAGTCATTTTCCACAATACACTGGCATCCTCTGACTATGGTTATTTAAAACATGGTACTTTTGAACCACGTCCAAATTATTTTGCGGTACTTTTATGGACACGTCTGATGGGACAAACTGTTTTGGAAACAGGAGAACCAATTCGTGAAGGCGCTCATGTTTATGCACATTCCAGAAAAGATGGAAAAGAAGGAATTGCATATTTGATCATTAATAACTCTGAAACAGAAGCTACAACGGTGGAACTTCCAAAAACAGCAGAAATCTACTGTTTATCAGCGGAAGGGTTACGCTCATCAACGATGTTGTTAAATGGGAAGCCTCTGGTATTGGGTGAAAATGACGCTTTACCTGCAATGGAACCTGTAACAGCAGAAGGGACTTTGGAACTTGCACCAGCAACCTGTACTTTTATCATCTTATAAAAGGATAGAAATAGAACAGAAATAGTTTATACGGAAATAACTTAAGGTAGTAAAAACACTGGCGTAATTTGCAAATCTCTCTTATCTCTCTCTGCTGCAAGTGTTTTTTCTATAAAATGCTGTTTGGTAAGCAGCTTGTAAGTAAAGGACTATCGTACTAACATTTATAGTGCGATAGTCCTATTTTTGTTGGAAATTATGAAGAATACTTTTTCGATATTGTTTTGGTGACATTCCATGAATTCGCTTGAAAACGCGAATGAAATGACTGATATCGTTATATCCGCAGGCAGTTGCAACGGAAGTAATAGGTGCATTTGATAAACTCAATAAGGAAAGCGCTTTATGCATGCGAATCTGATGAATATATTCGGTTAAGGTTAAACCTGTTTCCTTTTTAAATAGTGTAGACAAATAGGTTTTGTTCATATTCATTTGCTTGGCAAAATATTGCAGGCTTAAATCTTCTTCTGAGTGAAAGTCAATATAAGAAACAATGTCCTTAATCACCGGTGAATAGCCTTTCATAGAATGCGAACGAATCAGCAGACAGTAACTATGAATGATTTCATTGGCAAGCGTATTAAAATTTTTGGTATTATTTTTTTGTAAAATAAGCTGTTTTACCCGGGAAGAAATTTGTTCAATATAGGCGTTTGGTACTCCACTCTGTTCTGAAACCTTACTGCACAGTGTTTGCAGCGTAATCAGAAAATATTGTTGTTCTTCCGTTGAGGCAGATATTTGTTCTGGATTACACAGTTTATAGTAGTTTAAATAAGAATCACGTGATTTTTCGTAATCACCGTTGGAAAGGGCGGTCAAAAATTCACGTTCCGCAGTATTACGCATTGCGATTTGAGAAAAAGAGTCTTCGGAGTCTTTTGAGGTATAAAAAGTATATCCTTTCATATATTCTGCAAATTGTGATGAACAATTTAATTTGTAATTGCGTTGAAACAGCGTAGAAGCAAGATGTAAAACTACGTGTTCCAGTTTGTCACCATCATTTACGACAGGAGTATATTTAAAGAACAAAGCTACTTTGTCCAGTAAATGCAATGGTATTTGATTAATTTCCATGATACGGACAATTTCTTCCGGTTCAAGCGTATGTTCCAGATAAGGACCTATAACGATAAAGAAGACATGAGGTTCTTTTCGGTATTCTTCTGGTATATAAAGAATCAGGTAAGAAAGAAAAAATTCATCCCAATTGTGCAAAAGTGTATTTGGCTGCGCATTTTTCTGAAAATAGAGCAGAGATTCACTGTAATCACTGTTTTCATTTAATATCAAACGGAATTTACGATCGGAATTTTCCAGATTGACAAAATCTTTTTCCGGAACAAAAACATTAATGTTCATAAGGGACAGCGTATCAATTAAAAGGTCAAAGGGGTTCGTCATCATTTGTATCTCCTGAAACTATGTGATATCTAGTGGAATCATTTAAATTGGGGTAAAATTATAGAATATTATAGCATGAATTTGAACGGGTGAGTAGTTTAAAATATAGATAGAGAGTTACTGACCGTCTTTTTTGTCGAAACTATGCGATGAAAAATCGCTTGTAAATGAAAGATGGATAGGCTATGATAAGAACAGAAGAGAAAGAGTTATTGAGGATGGAGGTGTGCCAAGTATGAATGAACCAATGATGTTTCGAAAAAAATTACCGATAGGAATTGAAAATTTCAAAGAGATTAGGCAGCCTGAGTATTATTATGTGGATAAAACAAACCTTATCAAAGAACTTTTGACAAATGCTGGAAAAGTTAATCTTTTCACCCGTCCAAGACGATTTGGAAAGACTTTAAATATGAGTATGCTCCAGCACTTTTTTGAAGTTGGAAGCGATAAGACACTTTTTGACGGTTTGAACATAGCAAAAGAAAAAGAAATATGTGATGCTTATATGGGAAAATTTCCTGTGGTATCCGTTAGTTTGAAAGATGTAAGTGGATTAACCTTTGAATCGGCTTGTAATAAGTTGAAACGTATCATTGGAACGGAAGCAATTCGTTTTTCGTTTTTGGCGGACAGTCCTAATTTAGAACCTACAGAAAAAGCGATGTATAAAGAGTTGTTAAAGTTCGAAAATGGTGTATTTGCCATGACAGAAGATGCATTATGTGGCAGTCTTTGCACATTGACCAAACTTTTAGAGAAACATTATGGCAGTGCGGTTGTTCTTTTAGTTGACGAATACGATGTGCCATTAGATAAGGCGTTTCATGCTGGGTTTTATAATGAAATGGTCACTTTGATCCGGGATTTGTTGAGTATTGCATTAAAAAGTAATCCTTCTTTACAGTTCGCAGTTCTTACAGGATGTTTGCGTATTTCAAAAGAGAGTATTTTTACAGGTTTAAACAACTTAAAAGTATTTTCTATCACAGATGTTCAGTTTGACGAGTATTTTGGGTTTACAGATAAAGAAGTGAAAGAAATGCTGGAGTATTATGGCTATTTGGATCACTTTCATGAAGTGAAAGAATGGTATGACGGATATAAATTTGGAAATGTTTCTGTGTATTGTCCATGGGATGTAATTATGTATGGGTATGAGCTTAGAACAAATCCAGATGCAGAACCCCAAGCATATTGGATTAATACAAGTAGTAACAGTATTGTGAAACGTTTTATTCATAAAGCAACGAAAAGAACCCAAAATGAGATTGAAAAACTGATTGCGGGAGAAGGGGTATGGAAAAGTGTCCATCAAGACCTTACCTACAATGAGTTAGATAAATCCATAGACCATTTATGGAGTGTTCTTTTCACGACTGGCTATTTGACCCAGAGTGAAAGAAATGGTAAGAATTATTTGCTTACAATACCCAATAAAGAAGTTCAACAGATTTTTATAGAACAGGTAAAAGAATGGTTTTCGGAAATCACTGTGCAGGATATGTCAAGTATTTATGCCTTTGCGAATGCTTTTAAAATCGGAGATGTGGAAACGATAGAAGAAATGTTTACTTCTTACTTAAAGAAGACCATTAGCATTCGTGATACCAGTGTGGCAAAATCGAAGAAAGAAAACTTCTATCATGGAATTTTGCTTGGGTTATTTGCACCGATGGGAGACTGGATTGTATCTTCCAATGCAGAATCTGGAGAAGGATACAGTGATATTCTGATTGAAATACCGGATGATGAAATTGGAATTGTTATCGAAGTGAAATATGGAGATAAAGGTCAATTAGAAGATGCCTGCCAAGAAGCATTGAAGCAGATCGAAGAGAAAAATTATGTAGAACGATTAGAAGATAATGGAATGGAAACTATCTTCAAATATGGTATCGGGTGTTATCAGAAGAAATGTAAAGTAATATTAGGTGAATAACCTGATTTTATAAAGTTATAAAGGAAAACCTCTCTGATTTGGTCAGGGAGGTTTTTCCTATTCTTTAAAAATAAAAATTCACATCCTATAGTTTAAGTGGTATAGTCCTTTTTTCTAAATTTAATTATGGACGAATTCTTGTTTCTTCGGTAGTATTAAAGTTAAGAATAAGGACGTTTCCATTTTTAGAAGAAATAGGAGGTTACTGATTGAAAAAGAAATACACACTTATTGGTTTGGGAATTCTGATTTTTGTATTGCTTTTGGGTAATCTGGTATCTGGAAAGGAAAAATCAGAAGAGAAAATTACATTGCGGTTTATGCACTATTGGGGAGATACCGATGCTGATGCATCAGCAAAATATTTAAAAGAGATATTAGAAAATGAATTTCCGGAAAAATTTCCAAATGTAGAATTAGTGCAGGAAATTTATGATAACCAGACATATAAGACAAAAATCAAAGTTCTGATGGCGGCTGACGAAGAACCGGATATTATGTTTGGATATGGCGCAGGATTTTCCGAAAATTTTGTTAATGCAGGAAAACTTCTGGCTTTGGATGCCTATATGGATGACTTTTATAAAGAACATATGATTATGGATTTGCAGGAAAATTTTGTCTATGGTGATCAGATGTATGGTGTCTGTATGTCTTATTGGACGGGTGTTCTTTATTGTAATAAGGCATTGTTTGAGCAGATTGATGCACCGATTCCAACCACTTATGAAGAATTGCTGGAGGTTTGCAGGCAGTTTCGAGAATCTGGTATAGAACCGCTTGCATGTGGAATTCTGGATAAGTGGCAGACACAGATGTATATCAATAATTTTACCATGCAGCTTGGTGGAGCAGATTTGTACAAGTCTATGGCACATGGAGAGCTGGATTTTCATCAGGACGCATTCACAAAGGCTGTTGAACTTACTATGAATTTGTTGGAGGCGGAAAGTTTTTCTTCGGATATGTATCAATTGGATTCCAATGAAGCAGAGGAAAATTTCCTAAATGGTGAGGCTGCTATGATTTATATGGGAAGCTGGTATACGAGTCTTGCAGAAGAACGATTAGGAGAAAATCTGGAAGTGGTAAAAATGCCGACTGTTCCGGGTGCAGTAGAGTCTGGCGATTATCATGGCGGAGGCATCAATGGATGGATGGTTGCATCCAACACGGAATATCCTGAGCTTGCTACGGAAATTGTATCCTGGCTGGCGTATCGGCTGAGTTGCTATCAACCAGAAAATGCCACCTTTGTAATCCAAGAAGGAGATCAAATGACTGAGATGAGTGAAACGAGTCAGAAGGTTCTGGATTTGTATCCAGATAAGAAAAACGGCGGTGTTGCATGGGATACGTTGATGCGTTCAGACCAGACCAATATATGGCTGGATGCCTGTGCGAAGTTGTATGAAGGCAAACTGGACGAAGATGAGTTTATAAATGTTTTGAACAGTCAGATAAAATAGGAGAATAAGGCATTGAAAACGAAATTTTTTAAGCTGAGTTTTTCGGATCAGATTCGATATTTTTATGTTTCTTTATTTTTATTAGTATTTGTTTTGTGTGGGTCACTCTATTTATTTTATGCAAATAAACAGATTTCCGATTCGGAAGACAGTACTCTGGAATATAGCCTGCAGGTTGTGGAAAGCAATATGGAAGCATTGATTGAAAACGTAAACGATTATTCCAAAGTAATTGCATTTCATGAGGTGATACAGGAATCACTGCAGAGTGTGAAGAAAGAGAGTTTAAGTTATGAGGAAAGGATTGCATTGCAGGAATCCATTATCTTAATGGCTGCCTGCTGTGATGGTATTTCTTCTATTTACCTGTTTGATGGAAATGGGGAATCTTACATAGCTGGAAATATTTATGAAATCGAATTGATTCGAAAAAATTTGCAGGATGCAGGAATCTATCAGGAAGTTTTAAACAGACAGGATGTAGGGACTTCCAGTTCTCTCATTTTATCCTATGAAAAAGAGGGAATACAGGAACAACAGCAGATGATATCGTATGTGCGACTGATTCGCGATCTGGATACATTGGAACCGTTGGGAATTCTTGCGATGAATATTTCTACCAATCGTATCAGAGAAACGTTTACTTCTGTTTCCGATCAGACCGGGATGGAAGTGGCAATTCTGGATGAAGAAGGGAAAATTATTATGACTTCTTCCGGCAGTGAATGGCTGGAAACACAGGTGTTTGAGGATACGGGGCGTGATTCCTTTCAGGTTGTGAGCCAGAATGGGGAAACGTATAAGATTGGAAAAATAAAAGGTGAAAATGGAAGCTGGAGTATTGTAGGCGGTATTCCACGCAGTAAAACTTTATCGGAAGTAAAACAGTATACCGTTTTTAGTGTGTTGATTGTGCTTCTTGGTATGGTTCTGTGTGTAATGGGCGCTTCTTTTATCACCAGAAGAATTTCTGTTCCGCTGAAAAATATTTTATCCTCTATGGAAAGAGTAAAAGATGGAAAACTGGAACGTGTGGATGTTATTGAGACGAATCAGGAAATCGATACATTGCAGCAGCATTATAATCAGATGTTGGATGAAACTGAAAAACTGATGGGACAAAAGGTAGAAGAACAGAGACTTCGCAGAAAATATGAATTGTCTCTGCTGCAGGCACAGATTAAGCCGCATTTTCTATATAATACGTTTGATTCCGTTTGTGCCCTCGCTATGATGGGAAGAACGCAGGATGTCTATACGATGATGCAGGCGCTTGGACAGTATTATCGCAGCAGTTTGAATAAGGGGCAGGAAATTATTACGATAAATGAGGAACTTCGTATCGTAGAAAACTATCTGATTATCCAGTCATTCCGTTATGATGATGTGTTTGATGTGGTTTATGATGTGGATGAAAGTGTGAAACAATATAAGATGATCAAATTGATCTTGCAGCCGTTTGTGGAAAATGCCATTTATCATGGCTTCCGGGAACATGATCTGCAGGGAACCATTACGATTCGTGCCAAAGACGATGGAGACTATGTAAAATTACAGGTGGAAGACGATGGAATGGGAATGCCGGAAGAAAAAATACAGGAATTGCTGCAAAACTCCGAAAAAAATCAGGGGAAACGGTTTGGTTTATATGGAACCATGCAGAGAATTGGTTTGTATTATCATCAGGAAAATAAAAAATTGTTTGATATACAAAGTGAACTTGGGGAAGGTACGGTGATTACGGTCTGGATACCGAAAGAAATGGGTGAAGAATCATGTTAAAAGTGTTAGTAGTAGATGACGAAAAACTGGTGAGACAGATGGTCATGCGATGCATAGACTGGGAAGAAATTGGTTTTCAGATTGTTGGGGAAGCCAGCTCCGCCAGAATGGGGCGGGAAATGATAGAACAGCTCCATCCGGATCTGGTGGTGATGGATGTGCGAATGCCTGGTATGGATGGGCTTGCTTGCAGTCGCCTGATTCTGGAAAAATATCCACAGATCAAAATTTTAATTTTATCTGGCCATAATGAATTTGAATATGCCAGTGAAGGAATCCGCATTGGAGTATTTGATTATCTGTTAAAACCTGTGAATGCGCAGGAGCTTCGGAAAGCTGCCATAAAAGCGAAAGAAGCAATATTAGAAGAAAGAGATTACAGAAAAGAATTTGAGCGTTATAAGGAAGAACTGGAGAAACATTCCGGGTATATTAAAGACCGACAGTTGAGTGCTCTGGTAAGAAGCAGAACACCGCAGCAATATCTGGAATCACTGGAATATTTTGGTGTGAAACTGTCAAAAACTGTATTCCAGGTTGCGCTGGTGGAAGTGATGCCAAATCAGAATGGTTCTTATGAAGAAGATAAACTTTTGATGAAAATGCATGCCAGAGAGATTGTGGAAGATTATTACGGGGAACAGCCGGGAATCTTTGTATTTGATAGTGGAGCCGACTGGATCATCCTTTTGAATAATGAATCAGAACAGGCAATTTATGAGCATGGAGAAGATTTGAAACGTTATCTGGAGAGCAACACCGAGTCACAGGTGTGTATTGGTGTGGGAAATGTATATACAGATTTGGAAAAAGTAAGAGAGTCCTATCAGGAAGCAAAAGATGCTATCAAATATCGATTTGTTTCTGGTGAGGAGGAGGTCATTTGTTTCCGTGATATTTATCCATATTATGATGTGGAAAGTGCTTTTAGTATGAATGAAGATGTGATTCATGAATTTGGAAATGCCATTCGTATCAGTAATGTTGGGCGTGCACAGGCAGTATTGGATGAAGTTCTGGAACATTTCAAAAAAACTGGCGGTGAGCGAGAGCAAATGATGATTTTTTCGGTAAAGATTTTGGCAGAAATTATGAAAATCTTTGCTGAATTAAAAAATAATGTACAGGCGGAAAACTTGCAGTATTCTACGATGATCGAGGGCGTATTTTCCAGAACTACATATGAGGAAATACGGGAGTATTTAAAAGAAATAGTGCAGGAGGCATGTCTGGCAATAGGTGCAGAAATTTCGGATAAAGAAAAGAATCTGATAGAAAGGTAAAAGATTATATTGCAGAGCATTTTGCAGAGGAAGATATTTCCTTGAATGCTCTGGCTCAGAATTTCTTTGTAAATTCCAGTTATCTAAGTCGAATATTTAAGGAAAAAACGGGAAATACCTTTACGGGATATTTATTTGCATGCCGTATGAAGGCAGCGGAACAATTGGTGATGCAGACGGATTTGAAAGCATATCAGATTGCAGAAAAAGTTGGTATTTCTGATCCTCATTATTTCAGTGTTTGTTTTAAGAAACATACTGGTATGTCAGTAAGTGAATACAAAAAAAGTAAAAAAATATAACCAAAAAGTAAAAAAATGCCATTGCAGAAAAAGGGCGAACCTTATCTGCAGTGGCATTTTCTTTTTTTGCCCTGTTTTTACTATGATTTTGGACATTAGATTACACTTTCCGGCAATCTGGTTTCATGTAGTTTTTGGCCTCATCATGGTATTTTTTATTCATCAAAAACAACACAGAAAAAATCAAAGGAGGAAACAAAATGTTTAAAAAAGTTGTTGTGGGAATGAGTGCGGTAGTTGTAGTGATGATTCTGGCAATCTTTCTGGTTCTGGGGAAAGCAGATGCAGGAAGTGTGGAGGAAGTGAAAGCCAGAGAGGAATTAAAAATCGGTGTTTCATGGAAAACCATGCAGGAAGAACGATGGGTGACAGAGCTGGAAGAAATCAAGAAAGTCTGTGAAGAACAGGGGATTGAAATGCTTTATCAGTGTTCTGAAGGTGACAGCCAGAAACAGGTTGGACAGATTGAAAATCTGATTTCTCAGGATATAGATATTCTGATCGTGATTGCTCCTGAGAAAGCGGCTGTAGACAACGTATTGCAGGAAGCACATGACGCAGGTGTTTTTGTAGCTTACTACGAACAGGTAGGAGGAGAAACTTATTTCGATTTTTCAGGCGGCAATGATTATTTTGAGGTAGGACAGACCATTACAAAGACGATTGCAGATATGGGAATTACCGGTGATGTTTGTTATTTATACGGAGATTCAGCAGGCGGTTCCGGTGTGATCAATTTCCGAGATGGTATGCAGGACAGCATGAAAGATTGTGATGTCAATGTGGTAGGTGAACAGTTTGTAACAAACTGGGATCCGGCAACTGGTATGGGATACGTAGAAAACTGGCTGGCTGAATATGCAGATACACTTTCTGCAGTGCTCTGTATGAACGATGGTCTGGCAGGAGGTGCAGTACAGGCACTGGAAAATGAGAATCTGGACGGAAAAGTTCTTGTATGCGGTCAGGACTGTGATCTGGCGGCTTGCCAGAGAATTGCAGCAGGTACACAGGTATCCACAGTTCGTAAAGGTGGTGTGGATTATGCAAGAAAATTCACAGAAACAGTAATTGATTATTATCTTGGTGAAATCAAAGCAGAGGATTTCCTGATGACAGATACCAACAGTCTGGGAGAAGAAAAACCATTTATGTCTTATACCAAATACGGCGCCAGAGACCTTCTCCTCCACTCTGATGCAGATTATATTCAGTGCGACGGAACGCGTGCGGGCGGTTTCACAGAAATGCTGAAAATCGGTGCCCTTACCCAGGCATTCAATGTGAAATTCGCACCTCACGCAATGGAAAATATCCATATTCATCTGGTGAGTGCATTCAATAACGCCCCATTTTTAGAAAGACTGAAATTATTCGAAGGTATTACTGCTAATACCTATTTGGATGCACCAAAACCAGAGAATGGATTTATGACAATTCCAGACCTTCCAGGACTTGGTCTGAAACTGAACATGGACTTTATCAACGAGCATGATGAGAAATTTTAAGCAGAAAAATATTAGAACATTTATCAAAGAAAATAAAAAAGAAAGCGGAGGTATCAGTATGAAGGCTGTTATTAAAAAAGATTATGGACCATTTGAAATTGAATATACAGACATTCCAAAACCAGAAGTAGAAGATTATGATGTTTTGATCAAAGTGAAAGCAGCAGCTATCTGTGGATCTGACTTAGGTCTTATGTATGGCACTGTGGAAGGAAAAACAGTTCCATATCCAATCGTGATCGGACATGAATTTGCCGGAGAAATCTGTGAAGTAGGTCCAAAAGTAAAACGATGGAAAGTAGGAGACCGTGTAGTATCTGACAATACAGGATATGTGTGTGGTGTGTGTCATGCCTGCAGCAAAGGAGAATATCTTTTCTGTGCAGACCGCAAAGGAATGGGAAATGATATGGACGGCGGATTTGCAGAATATGTAAAAATTCCGGGTGATGTATTGATGACATTTCCAAATTGTCTTTACAAAATTCCGGACAATGTTTCCTATGAAGCGGCAGCATTGTTAGACCCTATCTGTAACGGATACAAGGCAGTCATTCAGGAAGGCGAACTGTTGCCAGGACAGAATGTGGTTGTTTTCGGAAGCGGAGCAATGGGACTGTTCGCCATGAATGCAGCTCGTCTTGGAAGCGCAGGCAAGATTATCGTAGTTGGTATGGAAGAAGACAAAGAAGTACGTTTCCCATTGGCACAGAAGATCGGTGCAACTGATTTCGTAGTCGCTGACAAAGAAGATGTAGTTGCCAGAGTAAAAGAAATCGCAGGTCCAGAAGGCGTAGCAATGATCATTGATGCAGCAGGCGCACCAATTGTACTGAAACAGTCCATCGACATTGTAAGAAATGGCGGGAAAATTATTAAAATTGGCTACAGCAAAAATCCAGTCGGATTTTCTCTGGATACACTGGCATTGAAAGGAATCGTATTGATCGGACATATGGGATATGACAGCACATCCTGGAAAAACTGTCTGACATTACTGGAACAGGGTGAAATTGATACAGATTCCATTATTTCACACAGACTGCCACTTGCCAAATGGGAAGAAGGCATCGAACTTGTGAAAAACAGACAGGCAACAAAAGTAATCCTCCTCCCGGAAGAAGATCAGTAAAATTGAAACGATTTCAGTATGGTGTATTTACAGAATAATAAAGTACATAATGCGATTGAACAGTTATCGGAAGTTCAGAAACGTAGAATCAAGATATATTTCTTTGAGGGAATGACATATGAGGAGATTGCAGAAAGAGAAAAATGTAAGCATCCAGCAGTTTTAAAATCTGTAAAGGTAGCATTGGAAAAATTGCGAACTATTTTAGAAGAATAGGGTTACAATTTTGTCCCTGAGTGAGGAAACATATAGAAAATAAAAATATCATATCGGCAGTAAATGGTGTTTTGCTGCCGATATGATATGTAATTTTTGTATATAATATTGCATGAGTAAAAATAAATGAAGTTAAAAAATTGGTGTTAAATAGCAAAGTTATTGAAATTAAAATCAAAATGTGCTATTTTAAATTTGTAACTTAAAATGAGTTACAAATTTAAAAGGTGGTATTATGAAAGATTATATTGAAAAGTGTTTAAGGAGAACAGTTACTATAGAAAAAAATCCGAAACTGTATCAGAATCTTCCGTTGATGTATAGGGGAAGGTATGAACTGTTCTCTGTGTATCAAGATGGAATAGAGTGGGTTATTGCACGACCTCATAATAATTTGCGTTTGAATGTATTACGTTATGATCAAAAACA
>JAXJUX010000199.1:0-12487 GCA_036308845.1 Ruminococcus sp. | reverse complement strand
GCGAAGGCGTTCCTGAGCGTCAATTAGTCGCAGTTAGCACTTAGTTGAAGACGAACGACCTGCCTTTGGAATGGTATAGGAATACTTCCTTACCCCCCGAATTACAAATAAGTAACTTATTAGGCGGAGGTTTTGGACATGGAAAAACGTTTGATGGAAAAATTAGGTATTTCCCCTTCTTTATTGGGTTTTGGATGTATGAGATTTCCTGTAACAGAAGATGGGAAAATTGATGAAGTTAGAGCAGAAAAAATGTTGGATCGTGCCATGGAAATGGGCGTAACCTATTATGATACAGCATTTCCTTATCATGGAGGTGACAGTGAACCATTCGTAGGCCGTGTATTGAATAAATATGACCGTTCTTCTTACTATCTGGCAACAAAACTGCCGGTTTGGCTGGTGGAAAGCAAAGAACATGCACAGCAGATTTTTGAAGATCAGTTAAAAAGACTGGATAAAGAGTATGTGGATTTCTATCTGCTGCATTCTCTGGGAAAAGACGGATTTGAAAAAGTAAAAAAACTGGGTCTGATCGATATGTGCGAGGAAATGAGAAAAGCTGGTAAAATCCGTTATTTCGGTTTCTCATTCCATGATGATTATGAAGTATTTGAAGAAATCATCAATTATCATAACTGGGATTTCTGCCAGATTCAGTATAACTATATGGATACAGAAATTCAGGCTGGGGATAAAGGGTACAAGCTGGCAGAAGAAAAGGGCATTCCAATGGTAATCATGGAACCGGTTCGCGGCGGTTTGCTGGCAGGATTTTCAGATGATATTGAAGATATGTTTAAAGCAACAACACCAGATAAGAGTGTTGCTTCCTGGGCAGTTCGCTGGGTGGCTTCTCATCCAAACGTAAAAGTGGTATTGAGCGGTATGAGTACAGAAGAACAGGTGGAAGATAACCTGAATACTTTTAATAACTTTGCACCACTCTCTGAAAAAGAAGAAGAAACAGTAAATCAGGTAGTGGCAACACTTCGTGCCCGCGTACAGAATGGATGTACCGGATGTCGTTACTGTATGCCATGTCCTGCAGGCGTAAATATTCCAGCAAACTTCCGTGCATGGAATGACTATCACATTTACCAGAAATACAGTGTGGTAAAAGGCCGTTGGGAAAGTGGTATCGGCGAAGATGCCAAACCAAAGAACTGTGTGGAATGTGGCGCTTGTGAAGAACTTTGTCCACAGAAAATCAGTATTCGTGAACATTTAAAACGTGTACAGGAAGAACTGGACAATCCAAAGTGGAAATAAAACATAGTATCATTCCTTTCAGGGGAATATTAAGAAAGAGGAAATCCTATGAAATGTGAAAGAGCATTGCATCTCATTGATAAATATATAGACAATAAATTATCGCCCAGAGAATTGCGGGAGTTTATAGAACACGTGCGTTCCTGTCCGGAGTGCTACGATGAGCTGGAGACATTTTATGTGATCAATGTTGGTATGAAATATTTTGATGAAGAAAAGCTGGATTCCTATAATTTTCCTAAAATGCTCAAACAGGATCTGGAAAAAAAGACAGTGCAGCTGCAGCGCAGAAAGCTTCATTTGCAGTTGCTGATCGTGCTTGGCGGTTTTGTAGTTGCATGGATTGTGCTGTTTTTGCTTCATCTGTTTGGTATTTTGCAAATTCCCAGTATATGGTAAGGAGCGATGAAAGGGTAGTATATGAGTGAAAAAATTGTATTGATCGATGGACATAGTATTTTGAACCGTGCGTTTTATGGATTGCCGATTTTGACCAATTCTGAAGGGCTTCCGACAAATGCGGTTTATGGATTTCTGAATATTATGACCAAGATTCTTGAGGAAGAAAAACCGGAATATCTGGCAGTTGCATTTGATTTGCATGCACCTACGTTTCGTCATCAGATGTTTGATGCTTATAAAGGAACCAGAAAACCTATGCCGCAGGAGCTTCGCGAACAGGTACCAGTGATCAAGGAAGTTCTGACAGCGATGGGCGTACCGATTTTATCAAAAGAAGGATACGAAGCGGATGATATTTTAGGAACGATTGCAAAACGCAGTGAAGCAAAAGGGATGGAAGTTACCGTGGTATCCGGAGACCGAGATCTGCTGCAGCTTGCTACCGATCATATTCTGGTTCGTATTCCAAAAACAAAGGCAGGAAAGACCATAATCGAAGATTATCATGCGGCAGAAGTGCTGGAAAGCTATCAGGTGACGCCGCTTCAGATCATCGAATTGAAAGCACTGATGGGAGATACTGCCGACAACATTCCGGGAATTCCGGGAGTAGGAGAAAAAACAGCAGCGAAGATCATTGGACAATTTTCTTCCATAGAAAATGCGTATGCACATGTGGAGGAAATTAAGCCAAACAAAGCAAAAGAATCGCTGAAAAATAATTATGAACTGGCTGTATTGAGTAAAAAATTAGCGACGATCAATGTAGACAGTCCGATCGAGTTTGCATGGGAAGATTCCCGTCTGGGAAATCTGTACACAGAGGAAGCGTATGAATGGTTTAAACGACTGGAATTTAAAAATCTGCTGACTCGTTTTGAACAGCCTAAATCTGCGGAGCTGCCAAAATACGAAATAGTTGAAGAATGGATTGCTGCAGAAGAACTTTGGGAAAAAGTCAGAGGGCAGAATGCTGCCGGTGTTTCCCTGATGTGTCAGCAGGGAACGCTGTACGGTGTGGGACTTTCCTTTGGCGCAGAAAATATTTATTATTTCCCGGTGGTAGGTTTCCAGACCGAAGGATATTTGCTGGAACAGGTAGAACGGTTATTTGCGGAATCTGTGACTGTCAGTGCTTTAGATATCAAAGCGATGCGTAAAATGGTGAACATCCCATGCAAAAAGGGGATTTTTGACCTGAGCATTGCGGCGTATCTGTTAAATCCACTGAAAAATGCATATACCTACGATGATATTGCCAAAGAGTATATGAAAGAACAACTTCCTTCCCAGGAAGAAATTTTCGGTACAGGAAAGAAAATAGATTTTGCAAAAGCAACGCAGGAACAGGTGGCTGCGTTTGGGGCTTATCAGGCTTACGTGGCATTTGCAGCCAGAGAATCCATGGAACAGGCTTTGAAAGAAACAGAGATGTTTTCTTTATTTGAAGAAGTGGAAATGCCGTTGGTATTTACTTTGGATGATATGGAAAAAGAAGGCATTCTGGTAAAAGCAGAAGAATTGAAGGTTTATGGAGAACAGTTAAAGGTTCGTATCGATGAGCTGGAAACTGAGATTTACGAACAGGCTGGAGAGAAATTCAATATCAATTCTCCAAAGCAGTTAGGCGTAATCTTATTTGAAAAAATGGGAATGCCGGGTGGAAAGAAAACAAAAACCGGTTATTCTACTGCAGCGGATGTACTGGAAAAACTGGCGGTGGATCATCCATTCGTGGCAAGTATTCTGGAATATCGTCAGTTGACAAAACTGAAATCTACTTATGCAGATGGGCTTGCGGCATTTATAGAAGAAGACGGAAGAATTCGATCCAATTTTAACCAGACGATTACCGCAACAGGTCGTATCAGCAGTACCGAACCAAATCTGCAGAACATTCCGGTACGTATGGAACTGGGACGTATGATTCGTAAAGTATTTGTACCGAAGCCGGGATTTGTATTTTTGGATGCTGACTATTCTCAGATTGAGCTTCGTGTGCTTGCTCATATGTCTGGGGATGAAATGCTGATCAAAGCATACAAGGAAGCCCAGGATATTCATAGAATGACTGCTTCTCAGGTATTTGGCGTTCCATTTGATGAAGTGACACCATTGCAGAGAAGAAATGCAAAGGCGGTAAACTTTGGTATTGTATATGGAATCAGCTCGTTTGGATTGAGTCAGGATTTGAGCATTACCAGAAAAGAAGCAGCGGAATATATTGAAAATTATTTTGCAACCTATCCAAAAATCAAAGGATATCTGGATGGGGAAGTGGAAAAGGCAAAAAATGAAGGCTATATTTCCACGATGTTTGGCAGAAGACGTCCGGTACCGGAAATTAAATCCAGCAATTTCATGCAGCGTTCCTTTGGAGAACGTATTGCCATGAATTCTCCGATTCAGGGAACGGCAGCTGACATTATCAAAATCGCCATGGTGCGTGTCAATCAGGCGCTGCGGGATGCAAATTTGAAATCCAGACTGATTTTGCAGGTACATGACGAACTTTTGATTGAAACCGCAGAACATGAACTGGAAGAAGTTTCTGCAATTTTAGACAGAGAAATGCGAAATGCAGCACATCTGGAAGTGCCGCTTGAAATTGATATGCATACCGGTTACAATTGGTATGATGCAAAATAAATGGAGAAACATATGAAGATCATAGGAGTAACAGGCGGCGTTGGCGCTGGGAAAAGTGAAATATTAAATGCGCTTGCATCTGACTGGAAAGCTGTTATAGTAAAAGCTGACGAAGTGGGACATCTGGTGATGGAACCTTCGGGCAGCTGCTATCAGCCGATTATACAATTATTTGGAAAAGATGTTGTGGCATCGGATGGTAAGCTTGACAGAGCAAAAATTGCCGCTTGTGTATTTGGAAATAAAGAATTATTGGAACAATTGAATGCGATTGTGCATCCTGCTGTAAAAGCCTATATTAAAAATGCGATAAAACAGGAACAGGAAAAAAATACACCAATTTTTGTGGTAGAAGCCGCATTATTAATAGAAGATCATTATGATGAAATTTGTGATGAATTGTGGTATATTTATGCGGATGAAGCAACTCGTGCTCAAAGATTGCAGGAGCATCGGGGCTATTCAAAAGAAAAAATTGCGGGAATTTTTGCGAATCAGCTGAGTGAGGCAGAATTTCTTGCACATTGTCAGTTTAAAATCGACAACAGCGGGGATTTTGAGGACACGAAAGAACAAATAAAGCAAAGGATGCAGATGTATGAAATTATGTAGTATCGCCAGTGGAAGCAGTGGAAACTGTATTTATGTGGGGAGTGACACTACAAATATCCTGATTGATGCAGGAATCAGTGGAAAGAAAGTCGAATTCGGATTAAATGCAATGGATTTGACAACTAAGGATTTGGATGGTATTTTTGTTACACATGAACATTCAGATCATATCAAAGGATTAGGGGTATTGGCTAGAAAGGCTGGGGTTCCGATCTATGCCACACCGGGAACTATCCGGGCTATGCAGGAAAATAATAGTCTTGGCAAATTACCGGATGGGATTTTTAGAGAAATCAATGGCAATGAAACCTGCTATGTTGGAGATTTGAAGGTTCATCCATTCCGTATTTCTCATGATGCAGCAGAACCGGTGGGATACCGTATTGCAAATGGGGGCAAAACTGTAGGAATTGCTACCGATATGGGAATGTATAATGACTATATTGTAGAAAATTTGAGTGGGTTAGATGCGCTTTTGCTGGAAGCAAATCACGATGTAAACATGCTTCAGGTGGGCAGTTATCCATATTATTTGAAGCGAAGAATTCTTGGCGAACGTGGACATTTATCTAATGAAACAGCAGGGAAACTGCTTTGCAGACTGCTTCATGACGATATGAAAGCCATTTTGCTGGGACATTTGAGCAAAGAAAATAATTATGAAGAACTGGCATATGAAACGGTATGTGCGGAAGTGACTATGGGGGATAACCCATACAAAGCAAAAGATTTCAGGATATCTGTTGCCAGCAGGGAACAGGCTTCCGAAGTAGTAGACCTTTAAAAGGAGAGGAGATCCAATTATGAAAAAAACAGAAAAAGCGATTATCACATTTGTAGGAAAAGATACGGTAGGTATTATTGCAAGAGCCTGTACATATCTGGCAAACAACCAGATCAACATTTTGAATATTTCTCAGACCATCGTAGATGGTTATTTTAACATGATGATGATTGCAGATATTTCTGCAACAGATAAAACAACAGGAGAGTTGGCAGAAGACCTGGAAGTCATTGGAAATGAAATGGGTATTGTGATTCGTTGTCAGCACGAAGATATTTTCCAGAAAATGCATCGTATTTAATAAAATAGGAGATAAGCAGATATAGCTGCCTGTTTTGGGATAATACAAAGAAATTTGTATGTGTAAGATTACAAGCGATGTTGTATAAAAATATGAGAATGCATGGAGGAAACTATCGATGATTAATATGTTTGAGGTTCATGAAACCAATAAAATGATTGAACAGGAAAATCTGGATGTGCGTACCATCACAATGGGTATCAGCCTGTTGGATTGTATTGACTCTGATCTGGATGAAGTCAATCGTAAAGTATATGAAAAAATCACCAGACTGGCAAAAGACCTGGTAAAAACAGGAAATGATATTGCAAGAGAATATGGTGTTCCAGTTGTAAATAAAAGAATTTCTATCACACCAATGGCATTGGTTGGTGGTGCTGCCTGCAAAACTCCGGAAGATTTTGTAACATTGGCACACACACTGGATTGTGCGGCTCAGGAAGTAGGAGTCAACTTTATCGGTGGCTATTCTGCACTGGTTTCCAAGGGAATGACAAAAGCAGATGAACTTCTGATTCGCTCCATTCCACAGGCATTGGCTGAAACAGAAAAAGTCTGCAGTTCTGTCAATGTGGGTTCCACAAAAACAGGAATCAACATGGATGCCGTAAAATTGATGGGTGAAATGATCGTTGCCACAGCAGAAGCTACCAAAGAAAAAGATTCTCTTGGCTGTGCGAAACTGGTTGTATTTTGTAATGCACCAGACGACAACCCATTTATGGCAGGGGCATTCCATGGCGTGACAGAAGCAGATGTGATTATTAACGTAGGGGTCAGCGGTCCTGGTGTAGTAAAATATGCATTGACAAAGGTTCGTGGAGAAAACTTCGAAGTGCTTTGTGAAACAATCAAAAAGACAGCATTCAAGATTACCCGTGTTGGTCAGTTGGTTGCACAGGAAGCATCCAGAAGATTGGGCGTACCATTTGGTATCGTAGACCTGTCTTTGGCTCCAACACCGGCAGTAGGCGATTCTGTAGCTGAAATTCTGGAAGAAATCGGTCTGGAAAGAGTCGGTGCGCCAGGAACAACAGCAGCTTTGGCATTGCTGAATGACCAGGTAAAAAAAGGCGGTGTTATGGCATCTTCCTACGTTGGAGGATTGAGCGGCGCATTTATTCCTGTCAGTGAAGATAAAGGAATGATTGATGCCGTAGATATGGGTGCTCTGACGCTGGAAAAACTGGAAGCTATGACTTGTGTATGTTCTGTAGGACTTGACATGATCGCAATCCCAGGAAATACAAAACCAACGACCATTTCCGGTATCATCGCAGATGAAATGGCAATCGGTATGATCAACCAGAAAACAACAGCTGTTCGTCTGATTCCTGTTATTGGAAAAGATGTTGGGGAAACAGTAGAATTTGGTGGACTTTTGGGTTATGCACCAGTTATGCCTGTGAATACATATGCCTGCGATGCATTTGTAAATCGTGGTGGACGAATTCCGGCACCTATTCATAGTTTTAAAAACTAAAGGTGAGAAAATATATAGGTTCTTATCGAGCTGTGGACTGCTTGATAAGAACCTTTTTTTCTTTATATAATGACTAAATTCTTCTGATACTCATGCACAAATTTCTTTTGATAATTTTCACATAAAACACTTTCATACAAATTCGATATCGTAACATTCTTTTCAAGTAAGGCTGTTTGTTCTGGCTTTAAATATGATGAAGCATCTGCAAGTTTCGTTACCATTGGAATAGTACCATATTTTTTGATTTCACCCAATACAGGGGCAGCAGATTTGCGAAATCCCAGTAATCGGGCGTAGGACAAAGACGGAACATCCTGAATATTTAGCAACGCATGAAAAAGTGCTCTGCAAAGTCTGCTGTAAGTCAATTCCTTTGTCTTAAGTAAGGAAATGTATTGAGAAAAATTCTCATAGCTATTCCGCGTGTTGACCAGTCTGTTTGCAAGTTCTGTATTGATATCCATATATTGCATAAAGTGCTCTACAGAATGTGTATGAAGCAGATACCGAAATACCAGTGAAAAATCTTGTTCTGTAATAACTTCGTTCCAGATTTCTTTTTTCTGCATGTAGGAAAATACATCAGCAGGAAAACAATTTGTAATTTCCGGATCACATAGCTTTTCCGGTGAAGAACAAAAAGCGCGTATAGCAGAAGCGGAAGGAAAGCTTTCACCAAGAGTCTGTTCATGATATCCGCTGCCGGCTCTTTTGATTGTAAATGGTTTTATCTTGCTTTGCAAACGTGTTAATGCCTTACAGTATTCAATCCCCAGAATATTATTCGGAGAGGATACAAGGGCAGAAATTTCATCACCAATTTCAGAAGCAGAAAAGATCGTCTCAATTGCAGTTTGTCTGGCAACTGGATAAGACACGCCTTTTTTTAACTCTTTTTTTAATAATTGCTGATATTCATCTGATTCACGTGAGAAAAAATCTCCTAACAACTCAAAAGCGGAAGTGTTACCGGATTCAGACCCAAAAGAAATTTCATCCACACAACCCAGTCCATCCAGTAAAGTAACACCGCCAAGGGCAAAAAGTTCAGCACTCTGGCAGGAATGGGTCGAGGGCAGTTCAAAAACAAGATCAGCGCCGCCCAGTAACGCCATATGTGCGCGGGTGTGCTTTGGAAGAAAAGCAGGGGCGCCTCTTTGGACAAAATCTCCGCTCATGACAACGATGATATAATCTGCACCAGTCTTTTGACGGGTTTCTTCTATATGATAGGCATGCCCTGTGTGAAAGGGATTGTATTCTGCGATAATTCCAACAATTTTCATAAATAAATACTCCAGATTCGTAAATACTTTAAACATTCTAACAATAATGCGAAAAGAAAACAAGGGACAGGAAAAAATAATGAAAGTATGTTAAAAAATTAACTAACCTTGTAACATGACAATAAACGAGGTATAATTTCAAGTAGTGAGTATAACTGCTATCTGTGTGCACTTTTACAGATAAAAGTTAAGGGGTAAAACCTTTATAAAACTGTTTCACAGGCAAAATAACGAAAGGAGTCATTAGAATCATGGGATTTATTGACGTAATCAAAGCAAAAGCAAAAGCAAACAAAAAAGTAATCGTACTTCCAGAAACAGAAGACAGAAGAACTTATGAAGCAACTGCTCAGATCTTAAAAGAAGGTATTGCTGATATCGTTCTGGTTGGTAGCGAAGAAGAAATCAAAAAAGGCAGCGAAGGTCTGGATATTTCCGGAGCTATCATCGTTGATCCAGCTACATCCGACAAAACACCAGGATACATCGACAAATTAGTTGAACTGAGAAGCAAAAAAGGTATGACACCAGAAAAAGCAAAAGAAATCCTGTTAAATCAGTATCTGTACTATGGTGTTATGATGGTTAAAATGGGAGATGCTGATGGTATGGTATCCGGTGCGTGCCACTCTACAGCTGACACATTAAGACCATGTCTGCAGATTCTGAAAACAAAACCAGGAACAAAACTGGTATCTGCATTCTTCCTGATGGAAGTTCCAAACTGCGAATACGGTGCAAACGGAACATTTGTATTTGCTGACTCCGGTCTGGTTCAGAATCCAAATCCAGAAGAACTGGCAGCTATCGCTATTTCTTCCGCAGAATCTTTCAAACAGTTAGTTGGAGAAGAACCAGTAGTTGCTATGCTGTCTCATTCTACAAAAGGCAGTGCAAAACATGCAGATGTTGACAAAGTTGTTGAAGCTACAAGAATCGCTAAAGAAACAGCTCCAGAACTGAAACTGGACGGTGAATTCCAGCTTGACGCAGCTATCGTACCAAGCGTAGGTGCTTCTAAAGCTCCAGGAAGCCCAGTAGCAGGAAAAGCTAACACACTGGTATTCCCAGACCTGGATGCAGGAAATATCGGATACAAACTGACACAGAGACTTGCAAAAGCAGAAGCTTACGGTCCTGTAACACAGGGTATCGCTAAACCAGTAAACGACCTGTCTCGTGGATGCTCCGCAGAAGACATCGTTGGTGTAGTTGCTATTACAGCTGTACAGGCTATGGCATAAGATTTTGAAAAATCTGCTGACAGTTTAGTGACTGCTGAACTGTAAAATATTTTAATCTAGGATATAGAATCATTGGAGGATATAAAAATGAACGTTTTAGTTATTAACTGTGGTAGTTCTTCTCTGAAATATCAGTTGATCAACTCTGATACAGAAGCAGTATTGGCAAAAGGTCTTTGCGAACGTATTGGTATCGATGGAAGACTGGTTTACCAGAAAGCTGGATGTGACAAAGAAGTTACAGAAGCTGCTATGCCAACACATAAAGAAGCTATTCAGATGGTACTGAATGCTCTGACAAACGAAGCAACAGGCGCTATCGCTAGCTTAGAAGAAGTAAACGCTATCGGACATCGTGTAGTACACGGCGGAGAAAAATTTGCATCTTCCGTAGTAATTACTGACGAAGTAGTTGCTGCAATCGAAGAATGTAACGATCTGGCTCCACTGCACAACCCAGCAAACCTGATCGGTATCAACGTTTGTGCTGAACTGATGCCAGGTGTACCACAGGTAGCAGTATTTGATACAGCTTTCCATCAGACAATGCCAGCAAAAGCATATCTGTACGGTCTGCCAATCGAATATTATGACAAATATAAAGTAAGAAGATATGGTTTCCACGGAACAAGCCACAGCTTCGTATCCAAACGTGCAATTGACTTCCTGGGATTAGACAAAGACAATTCCAAAGTTATCGTTTGCCACCTTGGAAACGGTTCTTCTATCAGTGCTGTAGTTAACGGCAAATGTGTAGATACAACAATGGGTCTTACTCCATTGGAAGGTGTTGTTATGGGAACTCGTTCCGGTAACATCGACCCAGCTATCATGGAATACATTGCGAAAAAAGAAAACCTGGATATCGCAGGTGTTATGAACGTTCTGAATAAAAAATCCGGTCTTCAGGGTATGTCTGGTGTATCCAGCGACATGCGTGACCTGGAAGCAGCAGCTAATGCTGGAAATGTAAATGCTATGAACGCTACAGAAGTTCTGTGCTACGGAATCGCTAAATTCGTTGGTGGTTATGTTGCAGCTATGAACGGTGTAGATGCTATCGTATTTACAGCAGGTATCGGTGAAAATGCTGGTAACGTACGTGAAACAGTTGTTTCTTACCTTGGTTATCTGGGAATTACTCTGGATAAAGAAGCTAATGGTAAGAGAGGAGAAGAAATGGTTATCTCCACAGCTGATTCTAAAGTAAAAGTTGCAGTTATCCCTACAAACGAAGAATTGGCTATCTGCCGTGAAACAGTTGCTTTAGTTTAATTTAGAAGTATAACATACATCTGAAGTGACAGAAGCTTACAATTCCCCCTGACATAAGCTGCCAGGGGGAATACGTTTGTACGAAATGGAAAGCAGTTGAGTGAGAACGTAACTGTTTTATATGCCTTCGTCAGATGTTTGCAATTTCTTGCAAAAAATTAATCTTGTCAAGAAAAATAGGTTGACAAACAGTGAAGCCTTCTGTATAATTGGATGAGTGTGGTTAGGAGTAAATTATGCTGATTGATTTATCCAAAGTTTTGACCCATGAAGGGAAAAAACAAACAGTTGAAGTGGAACTTCCTGGAGATGCATTTGTTTCCAGATTAGGATCATTTCCTTACGCTGAAAAATCACCTGTAACGATAACCGTTACTCATACAGAGAATCAGGTTATCAAAATTACGGGAACTGGTTTGGTATCTGTTATGATTCCGTGTTCCAGATGTCTGGAACCGGTCAAAGAAAGCTTCGACATTGATATTGATGAAGAAGTGGATATGAAGATGTCAGAACAGGAAAGAGTAGAAGCATTGGATGAAAGCAGTTATATCATCGGTAGAGAATTGGATACCGACAAGCTGCTGCATAATGAAATACTAATCAGTTGGCCAATGCGAGTTCTCTGCAAAGAGGACTGTAAAGGAATCTGTAGCCGTTGTGGAACAAATCTAAATCATGGATTCTGTGATTGCGATGCGGCAGATTTAGATCCCAGAATGGCTGTTATCAGTGATATATTTAAGAACTTTAAGGAGGTGTAACAATGTCCATCTGTCCAAAGAATAAAACATCTAAAGCTAGAAGAGATAAAAGAAGAGCAAACTGGAAAATGAGCGCTCCAAATCTTGTAAAATGCAGCAAATGTGGTGCTTTAACAATGCCTCACAGAGTATGCAAAGCTTGCGGTTCCTACAATAAAAGAGAAATCATTGCTCAGGAAGCATAAGAAAAAAGATGATGAAAACAGGTTTAATTCGTATGAATTATACCTGTTTTTTTATGTCTGCTTATTTGTAATTCGGAGGGGGCGGACGCAGATAATTGCTATTGCTTTTCAATAACAGGCCGCTCCTTCTCAAATCTTTTCTAAGATTGACTAAATTGACGCTCAGAAAAGTCTTCGCGCCAAAGTCAATCTAAGAAAAGGATTTTCAAACTCGCTGTTCCCCAATG
>JAXJUX010000198.1:0-27158 GCA_036308845.1 Ruminococcus sp. | reverse complement strand
ATATTACGTGGAATGATTTGAATATGGAGCAGTTTTTTATCCTGTTGAATACAACAGTTTCCTCTTGCGGAGAAGATGTATTGTACAAAATGCTTCGTGTTCCGGAATTTGATCAGGATGTATTGGATGAGAGAAATCGTCTGATTGAGTATTTCCGCACGCATGAAAAAGAACGTATCCAGATACAGTTTGTTTTGCGGGGAGTCCGCAAAATGTCCAATATGTCAATTTACGATTATATAGACGTTTTGAAAAATGTAGAACAAAAAGACAGCGGAAAATATATAGTGATGGCGTTAGCTACAGTCGTTGCGATTGTCAGTATTTTCATACAGCCTGTATTTGGTGTGTTGTTTTTAATCGTGGTGATGAGTGTAAATGGTTCGATTCGTATGAAAAACTCCAAGAAAATGGAACCGTATTTGAATTGCATGATTTGCATTTTGCGTATGCTGAAAGCGGCAGATGGATTTGAAAAAGTGAAAAATCCAGAACTTCAAAAACAGTTGGATATCATTGGAAACGGACGAAAACAGATGAAAAATTTCCGCAGAGGGGCATATCTGGTTGCCGCTTCCACATCCATACAGGATGGATTGGAAACCATGTTTATTTCCTATTTGAAACTTCTGTTCCATGTGGATTTTATCAAGTTCTATTCCATGGTAAAACAGGTCAATGGACATGAAAAGGAAATCGATGCGATGTTCACTGCAATGGGAGAACTGGATGCCTGTATTGCGATCGCTTCATTCCGTGAATTTTTGCCATATTATTGTCAGCCATCGTTAAAGAAAAACGATGGAGGAAAACAGGTTTCACTGGAAATTACTGATATGTATCATCCAATGATCGAACATCCGGTAGCAAATAGCATTGCCATTCAGGGTGGTGTGCTGGTTACGGGATCCAATGCCTCCGGAAAATCAACATTTTTGAAAAATATTGCGTTAAATGGAATACTTGCGCAGACAATCTATACTTGTACTGCCCATGCTTATCAGGCAGATTTTTTGAAAGTAATGACTTCCATGGCACTTCGTGATAATCTGGAAGGCGGCGAAAGCTATTATATGGTGGAAATAAAGTCGCTGCAGCGTATTTTAAATGAAGCAAAAAAAGAGGAAGCTCTTTTATGTATTGTGGATGAAGTGCTTCGAGGAACAAATACGATTGAACGAATTGCTGCATCTTCCAGAATTTTGCAGTCATTGGTGATGCTGCATGTATTGCCATTGGCAGCAACGCATGATATAGAATTGTCTTATATTCTGGAAAAGGCATATACGAATTATTATTTTGACGAGGATATCAGAGAGAAAGATGTATGCTTTACTTATATTTTAAAATCTGGTCGTGCTACATCAAGAAATGCGATCAAACTTTTGGAAATTATAGGATATGATAAGAAGATTATAGACGATGCCATGCAGGCAGCAAGAGATTTTGAAGAGACAGGAGAATGGAGAAATTTATGTTAGTTAAGATTTATACCGATGGATCAGCGAGAGGAAACCCAGACGGACCGGGAGGATTTGGCTGCGTTTTGCATTACAAAGACACACAGGGAAGACTGCATGAAAAAGAAATTTCTGCAGGCTATAAAAAAACAACCAACAATCGTATGGAATTGATGGCTGCAATCGCCGGTCTGGAAGCTTTAAACCGTCCATGCGAAGTGGAATTGTATTCGGATTCCCAGTATCTGGTCAATGCCTTTAATCAGCATTGGATTGAAGGCTGGATAAAAAAAGGCTGGAAACGTGGAAAAAACGAGCCGGTCAAAAATGTAGATTTGTGGCAGCGGCTTTTGAGAGCAAAAGAACCGCATCAGGTGACATTTATCTGGGTCAAAGGGCATGCCGGACATGAGATGAATGAGAGATGTGATGTTCTGGCTACTACGGCGGCTGATGGGGAAGATTTGTTGGTAGATACAGGTATAGAAAGATAGTGAGAATGTGATTTGGATGGTAAGTGATAGAAATATGACGCGAGCCGTCCAAAATCCCGAAAAACAACTTGACAAAAACCCAAGAAATTATTATACTCAACGATAACAAATAAATCTAAAGGCGATAATAAGAACAAGTAGCAGTAAGGAAAGCAAACAGAGAGATGCCGGTTGGTGAGAGGCTCATGTGGAACTTGTTGTGAATACCTCTTGGAGCTGCACACCGAACAGAAATCAGTAGGCTGTGACGGAAGGACCTCCGTTATATGGGTCAGAGTATTGTAGGATACTTGGTGAGGCAGGAAGTGCGAGCTTTCTGTGAATTTAGGTGGTAACACGGGACTTGTTTCCCGTCCTAAAAAAGGGCGGGAATGCAGGTCCTTTTTTGATGCATAATGAAGAACGAAACAGTACTGCAACAGCTGTTTCAGCGACCAGTACTCAAATGCAGTATAAAAAAGATTATGTTCCCGTGAAAATATAGATAGAAAAAAGGAGAAACAAATTATGCAGATTTATGAAGAATTAGTTGCCCGTGGATTGATTGCGCAGGTAACAGACGAAGACGAAATCAGAGACTTGATCAACAATGGAAAAGCAACATTTTACATCGGATTTGACCCAACAGCAGACAGCCTTCATGTTGGACATTTCATGGCACTGTGCCTGATGAAACGTCTGCAGATGGCAGGAAACAAGCCAATTGCTCTGATCGGTGGCGGTACAGCTATGATCGGTGACCCATCCGGAAGAAGTGATATGCGTCAGATGATGACAACAGAAACCATCCAGCACAACTGCGAATGCTTCAAAAAACAGATGGAACGCTTTATCGATTTCTCTGATGGAAAAGCATTGATGGTAAATAACGCAGACTGGCTGATGGGACAAAACTACATTGAATTCCTTCGTGAAGTAGGACCACATTTCTCTGTAAACCGCATGCTGACAGCAGAATGCTACAAACAGCGTATGGAAAAAGGTCTGAGCTTCCTGGAATTTAACTACATGATCATGCAGAGCTTTGACTTCTACATGCTGTTCCAGAAATACGGATGTAACATGCAGTTCGGTGGAGATGACCAGTGGAGCAACATGCTGGGTGGTACAGAACTGATCCGTCGTAAATTAGGAAAAAATGCATGTGCAATGACAATTACACTGCTTCTGAACTCCGAAGGAAAGAAAATGGGTAAAACACAGTCTGGTGCTGTATGGCTGGATCCAAACAAAACTTCTCCATTCGATTTCTACCAGTATTGGAGAAACGTGGCTGACGCAGACGTTCTCAAATGTATCCGTATGCTGACATTCCTGCCACTGGAACAGATCAATGAAATGGATTCATGGGAAGGAAGCCAGTTAAATAAGGCAAAAGAAATTCTTGCATTTGAACTGACAAAACTGGTTCATGGCGAAGAAGAAGCAAACAAAGCACAGGAAGGTGCTAGAGCACTGTTCTCCGCTGGAAATGCTGAAAATATGCCAACAGCAGAACTGACAGAAGCTGATTTCAGAGATGGTTCTATCGACCTGATCTCCATGCTGGTAAAAGCCGAGCTGGTTACATCCCGTTCCGAAGGACGTCGTGCAATCGAACAGGGTGGTGTAACTCTGGATGGAGAAAAAATCACAGATATCAAATACACAATCGCAAAAACAGACATCCCAGCTGATGGAATGGTTCTGAAACGCGGTAAAAAGAAATTTAAGAAAATTGTAACAGCTTAAGGTTGTTAGATTAAGGGAGAATGGTCAGCAAGAGTTGGTCATTCTCCTTCGCTTTCTCGAATTTTTCCATTTATTATAAGAAATAAAATTTGCAATAGACTTTTAAGTGTGATAGAATAGCAAATGTCTATATACTTAGGCAAATTATATATTGCGTTTACTTAATGAAATTGAAAAAATCATTGGTACACATAGATAATTTGACAAAAATTATTTTAAGAATAAATTTTATGTTTTAGGAGGAATGGTTATGAAAAAGTATGGAGTAAATGAACTTCGTCAGATGTATCTGGACTTTTTTGAAAGCAAAGGTCATCTGGTTATGAATAGTTTTTCTCTGGTACCACAGAATGATAAGAGTCTTCTGTTGATTAATGCTGGTATGGCTCCACTGAAACCATATTTCACAGGAGCAGAAATCCCACCAAGAAATCGTGTGGCTACATGCCAGAAATGTATCCGTACAGGTGATATCGAAAACGTAGGTAAAACAGCTCGTCACGGTACATTTTTTGAAATGCTTGGTAACTTCTCTTTCGGAGATTACTTCAAACACGAAGCAATTGCATGGTCTTGGGAATTTTTAACAGAAGTAGTAGGACTGGAAGCTGACCGTCTGTACCCATCTGTTTACGAAGAAGATGATGAAGCATTCGATATCTGGAACAAAGAAATCGGTATTGCACCAGAAAGAATTTTCCGTTTTGGAAAAGCTGATAACTTCTGGGAACATGGTGCAGGTCCATGTGGTCCATGTTCTGAAATCTATTATGACCGTGGAGAAAAATACGGATGTGGACAGCCAGGATGTACAGTAGGTTGTGACTGCGACCGTTACATCGAAGTATGGAACAACGTATTTACACAGTTTGAAAATGACGGAGAAGGTCATTACGAAACACTGAAACAGAAAAATATCGACACAGGTATGGGTCTGGAACGTCTGGCAGTTGTTGTTCAGGACGTAGATTCTATTTTCGACGTAGACACCATCTGTGCTCTGAGAAATAAAGTTTGTGAAGTTGCTGGAAAAACATACAAAGAAAATGCAAATGATGATATTTCCATCCGTTTGATCACAGACCATATGCGTTCCGCTACATTCCTGATTTCCGATGGTGTAATGCCAACAAATGAAGGCCGCGGATATGTACTTCGCCGTTTGATTCGTCGTGTAGCTCGTCACGGTCGTCTGCTTGGAATCCAGGGACAGTTCCTGGCTCAGCTGAGTACAACTGTAATCGAAGGATCCAAAGACGGATATCCAGAACTGGAAGAAAAGAAAGATTTCATTCTGAAAGTTCTGACAAACGAAGAAAGCCAGTTCAATAAGACAATCGACCAGGGTCTGAAAATTCTGGCTGATATGGAAGATGCAATGAAAGCAGCAGGAGAAACAACTCTGAAAGGTGCTGATGCATTCAAATTATATGACACTTATGGATTCCCAATCGACCTGACAAAAGAAATTCTGGAAGAAAAAGGATATTCCATCGATGAAGAAGGATTCAAAGCAGAAATGAACGCACAGAGAGAACGTGCTCGTTCCGCTCGTGAAGTAACAAACTACATGGGTGCTGATGCAACTGTATACGATGAAATTGACGCTTCCATTACAACCGAATTTACAGGATATGATAAACTGACAGATACATCCAAAGTAACAGTTCTGACTACAGAAACAGAAATTGTTGCTTCTTTGGTAGAAGGTCAGAAAGGTACGATTTTTGTAGAAAAAACACCATTCTATGCTACCATGGGTGGACAGGAAGGTGATACAGGTGTGATCCGTACTGCAAATGGTGTATTTAAAGTAGAAGACACCATCAAACTGCGTGGTGGAAAATACGGTCATGTAGGAACTATGGAATCAGGAATGATTTCTGATGGAGAAGAAGTAACATTGGAAGTATGCAGCGCAGGTCGTGCTGATACATGTAAAAACCACAGTGCTACACACTTACTGCAGAAAGCACTGAAAACAGTTCTGGGAGCACATGTAGAACAGAAAGGTTCTCTGGTAACTCCTAATAGACTGCGTTTCGACTTTGCTCATTTCCAGGCTATGACAGCAGAAGAAATTGCAAAAGTTGAAGCAATCGTAAATGAAAAAATTCAGGCAGGTTTCCCAGTTGTTACACAGCAGATGAGTATTGAAGATGCGAAAAAGACAGGAGCTATGGCTCTGTTCGGTGAAAAATACGGTGATGAAGTACGTGTAGTATCTATGGGCGATTCTATCGAACTTTGTGGTGGTACACACGTTGCTAACACAAGTGCAATTACTCTGTTCAAGATCGTATCTGAAGCTGGTGTTGCAGCAGGCGTTCGTCGTATCGAAGCATTAACAGGAAATAATGTAATTGCATACTACAGAAACCTGGAAAATAATCTGAATGCAATTGCAAAAACATTGAAAACAACACCTGCAGATATTCAGGATAAACTGGAACATTTGCAGAAAGAATACAAAGCATTACAGAGCGAAAATGAATCTCTGAAGAGTAAAATGGCTCAGGATTCTATGGGCGATGTAATGGGTAATGTAGTAAAAGTACAGGGCGTTAAAGTGTTCGCTTCCGCAGTAAAAGAATTGGATATGAACGCTATGCGTGATCTCGGTGATAAGATTAAAGATACATTAGGTGAAGGTGTTGTTGTTCTGGCAGCACCAAATGCTGGAAAAGTAAATCTTCTTGCTATGGTAACTCCAGAAGCTATGGCAAAAGGTATCCATGCTGGTAACCTGATCAAAAGTGTCGCTGCAATCGTTGGCGGCGGCGGCGGTGGTCGTCCAAATATGGCTCAGGCTGGTGGAAAGAACCCAGACAAAATTCCAGAAGCAATTGCTAAGGTAGCTGAATTAGTAGAAGCTCAGATTAAATAATAAACCGAAAGAAATATTACATTTTTTTGGAAAAACAATAAAAAGTAGTTGACGTTTAGAAAAAATCTGATATAATAATTTTCAGTGCAATAAAATACCCAAACAGTTGTATTCTGCACAATCTACAACTGGAGGGAGGTTAGGGTGAGACTATGTCAAATGTTATCGTAAAAGAAAACGAAACTTTAGATAGTGCTTTACGTAGATTTAAACGTAGCTGTGCTAAAGCAGGCATTCAGCAGGAAATCCGTAAAAGAGAACATTACGAAAAACCAAGCGTTCGTCGTAAGAAAAAATCTGAAGCTGCAAGAAAACGTAAATATAATTAATATGTGCAATTTGGTATAAAACCATGAAAAAGGCAATCCGTTTTGGGTTGCCTTTTTAATTTCACAAAAAGTAGGCTTGTTTGTAATTCGTTTGGGGGCGCAGATAATTGCTGCTGCTTTTCAAAAACAGGCCGCTCCTTCTCAAATATCTTCTAAGATTGACTAAATTTGACGCTCAGAAAAGCCTTCGCGCCAAAGTCAATCTAAGAAAAGGATTTTCGAACTCGCTTTCCCCGATGTTTTTGAAAAACAACACCAATTATCTGCTATACTCCAAACGAAACAAATGGCGCCCGGGAGTTTATATTGTATGTTTTACGTAATCATATATACTTTACGTTTGTAAAATCGTAAATTTTAAAGAACGTGTAAAACATACAATATAAACTCCCGGGCGCCATTTGTTTCGTGAGGAAGGAAGGATTCATATGCTATTTCAAAGGCATGGGGCAAAGAGAGTCTGAAAATCCAGTGCTTACTAAGACTTTGGCGCGAAGGCTTTCCTGAGCGTCAATTAGTCGCAGTTAGCACTTAGTTGAAGACGAACGACCTGCCTTTGAAATAGCATATGAATCCTTCCATTTCTACGAATTACCAATAAGCTATTTCCAATCGTAACGTGTCAAATGCCCTTCCAACTGCATATGATCAAAGTTATGCTGTCTCAGCGCTTCATACAGTACAATCGCTACGGAGTTGCTCAGGTTCAACGAACGAATCTGATCCAGCATCGGAATACGAATTGCTGTTTCCTGATTTTCCAATAAGATTTCTTCCGGAATTCCAGCACTTTCTTTTCCAAACATAATGTAACAGTCATCTTCAAACTCTACTTCTGTATAGGTTCTTGGTGCTTTTGTGGAAGCCATATAGATTTTTGCTCCCGGATTTTTTTCCAGAAATTCTTCATAATTCATATATCTGGTTACATCCAGATGTTCCCAATAATCCATTCCTGCACGTTTGATGGATTTTTCATTCAGACGAAATCCCAAAGGCTCAATCAAATGCAGTCTTGTTCCTGTTGCCACACAAGTTCTGCCGATATTTCCTGTATTTGCAGGGATTTCCGGCTCAAATAAAACAATATTTAATTTTGCCATAATAGCTCCTTATCCCAAAACTTTGTATAATTCGTCCGTCTGTGGTTTGTCCAGATAACGAACATCTTCACCATTTCTCAAAATTCTGTCATTTCCACTGTTGGTTCTTCCGATCACTGCTGCGTGGATACCGGCATTTTCCAGCTTTCTCACCAGCTCATGCCCCTGATCGGTGGCAATCATCATGGAACCACTGGACATGATCAGATATGGATTTACATTGAAATATTCGCAGATTTCTACCGTTTCCTGACGGATTGGAATCTTCTTCATATCCACTTCCAGTCCTACACCGGCGCCGCTTGCCATTTCCCAAAGAGCACCAAAAATACCGCCCTCTGTAATATCATGCATCGCGCTGACACCATGTTCCACAGCAATCTTAGCTTCCGGTACAACGGACAGATACTGATCAAAGTCTTTCGCTGTATCTACCAGTCCAGATGGAAAACGTTTTTTCAACTCGTCTTCTTTTTCTTTTGCTAAAATCGTAGTAGCTTCCAGACCAATCCATTTGGTTACGACAATATCCTGATCCGGCTTCATCTCAGCCGTTGACAATACTTTGGAACGATGGATTTTTCCCACTCCAGTAACAGAGATCAAAGGCTGACGAACCACATTTGTGATTTCTGTATGTCCACCCAGAATTTCCATATCCAACTCTTTGCAGATACGTTCCGCATCCTGCATCATTTTTTTCAATTCTGCTTCTTCCACATCATCCGGAAGCATGATTGTCAGCATTACTCCAACCGGTTCCGCACCGGAAGCAGCCAGATCATTGGCTGTAATATGAATGCTGTGACTTCCGATATCTTTGACAGTTCCGGTAATCGGGTCGGTAGACATAACCAAAACTTCATCCGGACCCACTTCCAAAACGGCACAATCCTGACCAACACCAGGACCTACCAGAACTTCATTTCTTCTATGTTTGACCTGTTTTAAGATAGAACGTATCAACACAGGTTCTGGCAATTTACCAATTTTCATGTTTGCCTCCATTTTACAATATTATCAGAGCGCACCGTACTGATTCAATACCACATAGACCTGATTCAGGTCATTTGCATCAATGGCAGCCTGCATAGCCGCGGCAGCCTCCGCATTTTCCGTCTTAATACCAACACTGTATTTGTTTTCCGTCATCCGATAATAACTGCTGTTCACATCTTCTGTTGTTTCTGTACCATTTTCCGTAACAATCTTTACTAATTTGGCTCTGTATCCCGTATGAGCCGACTGTGTCTGCTTCATACTTCCGAATGCCAATTCGCTGTCCGCAGTAAGTATTGTATCCGGCTCTATGGTTTCCAAAGTTTCACTCTTATACGTAACGGTACGGCCTTCCGGACGGGTTTCTTCCCCATAAATAACAAATCCAAGATTGCCGCCTCCCGCATATCCTTCAATATAAATCGGAGTCTCCAGATTGTTAACAAACTGGAAATCCTTTGCACCATCCGCAATCGCTGCGTCCATGGATGGTTTTACATATTTTACAATCATCGAATGATTGTGTCTTTCGGTAACTTCTAACTCTGCGCGCAAGACAGCAAGATATAATGTGGTAGAAACCTGACAGATTCCGCCGCCAAGTGAATCCACAACCTCACCATTTGCATAGGAAGGCGCATTCAAGTACCCATTTTCTTCTGTAAACGGGCGAATCGTCTGACATACGGAAAAACTTTCTCCCGGATATACGACAGTTCCATTGATCATCTGCGTCGCATTTTTGATATTCTGCGCACGATTGGAACTGCTGGAGGAATAATCTGTACTTCCCTGTCCCAAAACAGACTGTACCTTAGATAATTGTTCCTCTGAACCTTTTGGTTCCGTAATATCAACTACCAAATCTACAGAGCCAACACCATCTTTCCATTCTTCCGTAAGGTATGTTTTTACACGCTGTACGGATTCCTCTTCTTTCAGCACAACACCTCGCTGGCCTTTCACAACTGTAAAAGAACTTCCATCACGAACCAAATCATAATTGGATACTTCTCGGTTTAACGGAAGACAATTTTGCTGCAATGCCTGACGAATTACTTCTTCGTCTGCTTTGTATTCCAATTCCAGCTGCAACGGCTGTACTTCCAAATCTTTTTTTGTTTTATAACGGGAAATTACATTGCCGTTCTGTCCCAACTGGGAAGCATATGAAATCGCCTGTTCATAATCTCCACTGACACCCAAATCTTTTGCAGAAACACTCACAGACTGATCATCCATATAAAGCCAGATTTGATAACCTGAAATTTCTTCCATTCGTTTTTCTGCAGCCTGGGCTGCTTCCTGTGCATTCATACCAGACAAATCCACGCTTTCCAGATAAACGTTGTCCAAAATCCGATTATCCGCAGTAATCGTATTATTGGACGTACCTGTATCAAGCTGTATTTCTGACGCTGTTTCTTCCGGTATCATTTGTTCCGGTGCTTCCGCCTCCAACACAATTGGTGCTTCCTCCGCTGTTTCTTCTGCACCAACGGGCATCACTATTCCCAAAAACAGCATAACAGCCATCACAATACACAAAAATCTTCTCATTTTCATAAACATCATTCTTCCTGAAAATTAAACAAACATAGTCACCAATGTAGACGCAAGCATCGCTACAACCATAATAATCGCAATTGCTCCTGCAATGATTCTGTTCCTTTTCTGTTTTTTCTTCATTTTTCTACCTCTGAATTCTTCCATATTCTGAAATTATAGTGTCAATTTTCCTGGACGCTTCACTCTTGGTCATACTGTCAATGACCACATCCAGCTCTATTCTATGATATTTCACCAAATCATTCAAGTATGCTTTTTGAGATTCTGTAATAGGGCTTTGTTTTTTCACTTTGTAAATCAGTGTATATGGCGCAAATATCTTTTCGTCCGCGCACTCCATCTGTTTCATTTTCTCATAAACCAAATGGGTAGCATACGCATCGTGATAGGCTCTGTGTGCATGACTATTTTCAATATGGAAATGTTCGCATAAGCTGGTCAGACTGCGGCTTTCCAACTCCGGCAGCAATTTTCTTGCTATTTTTAACGTATCAATGCCATCTTTTTCAAAGACAAATTTCTGTTTTGCAGCCTGATGTTTCAAAAAGCTATAATCAAACAACAGATTGTGTCCCATCAAAACGAATCCATCACTGAATGCAAGAAAATCTGCAATCGCAGTCTCAGCGGTCACCTGTCCTTCTACCATACCCTGCGTAATCCCGGTTAACTGCTGAATATACTCCGGAATCACCATCTTTGGATCTACAAATGTACAAAATGTGTCCACTACCTTGCCATCCACAACTTTTACTGCCCCAATCTCCAAAATACGGTCTCTGGATGGCTGCAGACCAGTTGTCTCCAAATCCACTACCACATAAGTATCTGGAAAATGTTTATTTTCATTCATCATATCAATCCTTTATCTCATAGCAGGCAGCCGCGTAAGTAAGCACATCGCGTTTCTTATAATCAAACAAATACAGATAAGTACCTTTTTCCCATGTATCCGGGTGGTACTGCATCACCTCTATATGTGTCATTTTTCCAAGCTGTTTTTCATCAAATCCTTCATATCCCTGCAGATACCGATGCTCTTCCACTTCTTTTTTATAAAATTCCCTAAACTGCTGCTTGTATAATTTCAAATCTTTCGCCCATGCTGGCCTGTTTTTCAGATTTTCTCTGGAATACAGATCAAAAATCATCAATTCCTGATAAAATTCTTTTTTGTCTGGTTCCAATGTTTCCAGAAATTCCAATAAAATCTCATAGCGGCGAATGCGCGTGTGGGATATTTCCATATATCCCTGTTTTTCATAGAACATTCCCAATGCTTCATAAAATGCAAATGGTGTTGCAAATAAACTTTCAGCCGCCGGAAGTGTTTTTATAAATTGTCCGGAATTATAATACACCTCTACCATTTCTTCCACAAGCTTTAAGCGCAAAACGTCCTCATAGGACAGCCAATTGGTAAACAACACCTCATATGGCTCTTTGTCCTGATACTCACAGCCATATTCCGCTGCCATATCGTACATGTAAGATCCTTTTAAAACCTTCAAAAATCCTAATTGAAGCTGCTGTGGGCGCAGCGCATATACATCATCAAAGGATTTTCCAAAGGAGACATAATCCTCAAACGGGAGTCCTGCAATCAGATCCAGATGCTGGTGTACGTTGTGTCCCGCCTGTACCTTTCGTACTTTCTCACAGACCATTTTAAAATCCATTTTTCGGTGAATTTCCGTAATCGTAGCAGGATTGGTGGACTGCACACCGATTTCCAGCTGGATCATCCCCGGTCGCATGGTCTGAATCAATGCGATTTCTTCCTCGTTTAACAAATCTGCCGCCACTTCAAAGTGAAAATTGGTAATTCCATTGTCATGGGCAATCAGATATTTCCAGATTTCCATCGCATGTACATGGCTGCAATTGAACGTGCGGTCCACAAATTTTACCTGTGGTACCTTGTTGTCTAAGAAGAACTGTAATTCTTCCTTTACCAGCTCCAGATCTCTGAATCTTAATTTTTTATCGATAGATGACAAACAATAACTACAGGAAAATGGACAGCCACGACTGGATTCATAATAAATAATACGATTTTCAAATATCTTTAAATCCTTATAAACAAATGGAATCTGACTCAAATCCATCACTTCACGCCATGGATTGTCAATGATTTTTTCATCCCCGTTTTCCTGCACACGACAGGTAATTCCAGCAATGTCTTTTAATTCTTTCGACTGGTCCACATAAGACTGCACCAATTTCAGAAATGTAGCTTCGCCCTCGCCCTTCATAATTCCTGTAATCTGTGGGTATTCTTTCATCATCTTCACGCTCTGGAAAGAAACCTCCGGCCCCCCCAGCCAAATTGCCGTATCTGGAAGTATTTTATGGATTTCCTTCAAAAGATCCAAAACAAAGGAAATATTCCAAATATAGCAGGAAATGCAAAGGACTTCCGGCTTGTGCCGGAAGATTCCTTTTAAAATCTGATCTTTACTTTGGTTTATCGTAAATTCTTCCAATCCCACGTATTCTTTATATTGTTCTGCATACGCTTTCAGACTGTATACCGCCAGATTGGAATGAATGTATTTTGCATTGATTGCAGTTAATAAGATTTTCATAATTCGTTTTCTACCTGTTCTAATGTAGGCATGGCAGGAATTGCCCCACGTTTTTCTACACAAAGACCTGCTACCGCATTGGCAAAATCCAGATATTCTTTTGCCTGTGCTTCTGTGATTTCTCCTGGTTTTACATCATACAATGCCAGTCTGGATAACAGACCACCCCAGAAAGAATCTCCTGCACCTGTGGTATCTACCACTTTTCTGTCCTTTCCTTTTGCCTGCACTTCTACTGTTTTTGTTTTCAAGAGTGCACCATCTTTTCCCAATGTAACTACTACACATTCTACACCCTGATTCAGCAAAATCTCTGCTGCCTCTTTTGGGTCTGGATTACCGGTAAGAAGCGCTGTTTCTTCATCGGAAATTTTCATAATATTCGCATATGGAATCATAGAACGCATTTTTTCAATGGCGTCTTCTTCGGATTTCCACAAAAGTGCACGGTAATTTGGGTCATAGGAAATAATCACACCTGCTTTTTTCGCTTCTTCTACCGCATAGTAAGTAGCACTTCTTGCCGGTTCATCGGTCAGGGACAAAGAACCGCAGTGAAGAATCTTGGAATTTTTGATCACTTCCATATTCAATTCTTCTTTTTTCAACTGTGTGTCAGCACCTGGTTTTCTGGCGAAAGAAAAACTTCTCTCTCCATCTTTCAAAGAAACAAATGCCAGCGTCGTAAAATAATCAGAGTCCACCAGCATACCAGAAACATCAATTCCTAATCCAACTAATGTATCCTTTAATAATGCACCGTGCATATCATCGCCAACTTTTCCAATAAATGCCGTTTTCAATCCAAGATTGGAAATCGCTGCCAATACATTTGCAGGAGCTCCGCCCGGATTCTGCTCAAACAAAGCCATTCCAGCTTCTGAATTTCCATATGGTGTAAAATCAATCAAAACTTCTCCTAATGCAGTTACGTCAAACATAGGCTCCTCCTCTTTTTACAAACAAAATAATAATTATTATATCACGCTGGCATAGAGCGTGGCAACAGCAATCCCTATTAGGTTTTTGTTATTTACAACTTTTTTTGGTATTTTCTGCAATTTTTGCTTGCTTTTTTCATTTTGCTATGCTATTATACTACCTGTACTTGCCCAGATAGCTCAGTTGGTAGAGCAGAGGACTGAAAATCCTCGTGTCACTGGTTCGATTCCGGTTCTGGGCATTACAAAAAAATAAAAAAAGTGCTTGACATTCATTTGTTCTTGTGCTAATATATATTTTGTTGTTGAATAGAAAACATGCGGGTGTAGTTCAATGGTAGAACACCAGCCTTCCAAGCTGGATACGTGGGTTCGATTCCCATCACCCGCTTTATAAGAAACATGCACGAGTGGCTCAGTGGTGGAGTATCGCCTTGCCAAGGCGAGGGTCGCGGGTTCGAATCCCGTCTCGTGCTTTTTTTAATACTTGAAAATATTATTTACACACAAAATCCCCGAACATCCTTCGATTGTTTGGGGATTTTTGTTTTGCTAAATTGTTTGAATTTTCTCCCTAACTATGGTAAACTATGGAATATGCAAATTAAGAAATGAGGTGATTACGTGCAAATTCACGAATCTGCAGAAAATTATCTGGAAGCCATCCTCGTAATCGGTCGTCGTCAATCCTATGTACGCTCCATTGATGTGGCAAATGAACTGGAAGTATCCAAACCAAGTGTTAGTGTCGCAATGAAAAATCTCCGTCTGAACGGCTACATAAACGTAAACAGCGATGGGCACATTACCCTGACTGAAGCTGGTCAAAAGATTGCCGATGATATTTTTGAACGCCATACTTTAATTACCCGCTGGTTGATCGCACTTGGTGTTGATCCTGAAATTGCAGCGAAAGATGCATGCAAGATGGAACACGTTCTCAGCCCTGAAACATTTGAAGCATTCAAAAAACATGCACATGGCGTAGGCAAAATCTCTACATCGATTGAATAAAAAATGCAGGTTCCCATTTTCGGGCAACCTGCTTTTTTGTATCCTGTTATGTCCGATCCATTAAAATTGGTTCCAAACTTTTCAACAAAGCACCTCTATTATGTACATGTGCTGATGTCGTCAGAGACACAATCCCATTTTCACAGGATATATAATCCGGAAAACTTCTCATCCCACAACGCGTCCATCAACATTTCCAGATTTTCCGGACAATATTCTAATTCTTTCGAATATGCTTTGATATTGAAAATTCTCTCCTGCAGTGTTAATGTACCTGTCTCCTTCCATGTATCCATATGTAAAAGTTGTATCATCCCATCTGCCACAACTGCCATACGACATTTAGACAAAATATCCTCATCATCGATTCCCTTTAAGAAATAACGAAAAATCTGATAGACTGCCAAATGCTCTCTTTCATAAGAAATCTCTTCTGTAAATTTTCTGTACGCGTCTCTGTTTTCATAAAATTCTTCCAAATGTTCCTTCAAGTGCAACAATCTGTTTTTCCAATTCACATCCAAAACTTCCATTTTAAGAAAAACAGCCAGCAATGCTTCATATATACTTATCCACTCTTGTTTGCAGTTTTTATCCAGATTGTCCACAGTTTCTTTCTGCGTATCCCCTTGATTTTTCCACTGCATTTGTTTTTTCTCTATCTGATCAAGAATTTCCCATATGCCATCCGGATTTTCTTTATCGATTTCTCCTTGTATCTGTTCTGTCAGAAACATCATCTTATGCAAACGGTCTTCCCATACATCCTGTCTGTTTTGCAATATATCAAAAATCACAGTTCGTACAGCATCCAATTCTTCAAACCAGAAATAAGGTTCTTCCTCCTCTTCCTCATTCTCAATTTCTTCAAATCTGAGAGGTTCTTTCTTTTCCAGCAATAACCGCACCGCTTCCTCACAGCAAAGTCCCAGACCCGCTTCTTCTCTCACGCCAAATTCTTCATAAAATCTAGGATGTTCCCGACAAATATCACAAAGACTATCTTCTCCAATCCCAATAATCAAATCACACAGATTATCCTCATTCAAAAAAGCACATCGGCCATTGCACATGCAAAAAGAGGATTCTCCATCCGTTTCCCTAATGGAAGTTTTCAAACGTTCCCCTATCGCACCCTCTACCTGCCGATATTTTTCCAGTGATTCCTCATCAATACAAATCTCCCAACCGATACAACAGTTATCCGAACAAACACCACCTATACATTGAAATCGATTCCAAAAATCTGGTCTTATTACTTTCATGTAATCCTCCATTGTATTTTACTCAACATCTTGCATTTTCATCATGATTCCTTACCATACAAAAGGAATCATGCGGTATTTCACTTTTGTCTTATATTCTCGATAGCCTTCCAGCCCTGTTTCCAGTATTTCTTCTTCATTTTTGATTCTCTTTACTAATAAAAACGGATATATCAGAAAAATAACAAATCCAATCCAGGAACCAAGCACCAATGGAATCGAAAGAAATAACACTACCGTTGAAAAATACATCGGGTGCCGCACAATGCCATACAATCCGGTATCAACCACTTTCTGATTTTCCTGTATCTCCACCGTACGTGACAGATAAGCATTTTCACGCATCACTTCCGCATATAACGCATAGGAAACAAGAAGTACCACCGAGGCAATGATCACAACTACCTTCGGCACATGCGTCCAGTGAAAACGAAAATCAAATGCCGACAATAAAAAGCCTCCCAAAAACATCACAGAAGACGCACCGATTACCTTCTTTTGTTCACCTTCTTTTTCCTTACTTTGCAGTCGTTTTTCCAACAATTCCGGTGCCTTCCACAACAACACAATCCCCAGAACTAGCATAGGAAGAAACAGCAGGCCAATAAATAGCCAGCCGTTCCAATATCTGAATGTTCCAGCCGGAAGAAACAACAGAAGCATAATCAAAAGCAGACCAAATACATACTTTGTGAGAGCACTTATCATTAATTCCTTCTTATCCATTCTATCCCCCATTTCCTGTGTATTTTTCTATTCTTCGTTATCTGTATTCTATTTTATACCATCTGAGCTTTCATAGCAAAATATTTATTTTTGCTGACAAATGAATACGAAAAAATGTCGATAAGTTTTATCGCTTATCGACATTTTTCTCTAACCGCTTCTTTTTTACTCTCAATTACATGCCGAATCGCCATAACCAGATGATAAAAAATCATTCTCGGTCCGGAAAAACGCATCACTTCTCTGATTTTTTCTCTCATTTCTGGTTTATAGCAATGTACCCTACAATTGGAACAGAATGTCTTTGTTTCCATAAATGGGCATTTATCGCTGCGTTGCGGTTCTTTCTGCATAGACCCGGCCCGCCCAGAAACATCCTCATATCCAACAACTCTCGGAGAGCATATTTGCAAATTTTAGTGAGCATTCCTCAAAAACTTTAAAAAAGGACAGAAAAAAAGCAAAACCCATATGGATTTTGCTTTTCACCACTGCCGCAGACCGGAATCGAACCGGTACGGGTATCGCTACCCACGGGATTTTAAGTCCCGGGCGTCTGCCAGTTCCGCCACTGCGGCATAACCTATATAAAATTTTCATATAGATACTGGACGGAGATGGATTCGAACCTTTTTGCTTTTAGGGCAACAGATTTTATCTTTCTCCTACTGGACGGAGGTGGATTCGAACCTTTTTGCTTTTAGGGCAACAGATTTTATCTTTCTCCTACTGGACGGAGGTGGATTCGAACCACCGAAGCAATTTGCAGCAGATTTACAGTCTGTCCCCTTTGGCCACTCGGGAATCCGTCCATAACTTGTCATCGCATTGTGCTCTGACAAGATAGAATTATATATCACTTTATTTCAAAATGCAAGGGTTTTTTTAGAAAATCTTACTTTTCTTCATCCTTGCTGTATAGAACAATCGCTTCCAATGGAGACAATTCAATATTCAAAACACCGCCAGTTACTTTGTATTCTTTTTCTTTTAAGCTATACTTCAAAGCATTGGTGTCGAATACGCGTGTCATCACGCTGTTGTGTGTTCTGCTTACACCGACTTCCCAAACCGGAATCTCGGTTGTAACATTTCCATTGTTGTTGTTAATGATAACGATAACACGTTCTGTATCAGAAAATCGACCATAAGCAATCAGGTTATATTCACCTTTCAGGAATTTGAGAGAGCCCGTTTTCAGCACTGGGTATTTTTTATGCATACTGATTGCATCTGTATAGAACTGAATCAGGTTTTTATCTTCTTTTCCCCATGGGTAGGTTCTTCTGTTATCTGGGTCTGTGAATCCGCAAACACCTGCTTCATCTCCATAATACAGCGTTGGTGCTCCTGGCCATGTCATCTGGATCACAACTGCTTCACGAAGCACTGCTTTGTTGATATTTTCTTCTGCTGCCTGACTTCCTGCATATGCCAGTCTTCCTACTCGACCGTTGGTACGACTTAAGAAACGGGAATGATCATGGTTGTCCAGCTCATTCATAGCAACCTGTGAGGAATGGATATAGAATCGGGAACCATTAAATTTCATGGCATCCTGGAAACTGTGTGCATTTCCTTTCAATTCTTCACGATACTGGTCGCTGTGTTTTTCAAGACCTGTCAAAAACCAGGAAATCGGTTCCATGAACGCATCATAGTTCATAACAGTATCCCATTCATCACCCTGCAGCCAGGATCTTGCATCACCATAATGCTCAGCAATAATGATTGCATTTGGGTTTGCTTCTTTTACTACCTGACGGAATTTTTTCCAGAAATAATGGTTATACCCTGGTGTCTGGCCCAAATCCGCAGCCACGTCGAGTCTCCATCCATCCACATTGTATGGAGGAGAAACCCATTTTTTCGCAATACGTAAAATATATTCTTCCAATTTAGGTGAATCTTCATAATTTAATTTTGGCAGAGTATCATGACCCCACCAGCCATCATAAAATTCATTGTATGGCCAGTTGTGTTCATTGTGGAATTTAAAGAAAGTATGATATGGACTGTCTTCTGCCACATAAGCCCCATGGCTATAACCATCTTGTCCTTCATAAATTCTTTCTCTATCAAGCCATTTGTTAAAAGAACCACAGTGATTAAATACACCGTCCAAAATCACTTTCATTCCACGGCGATGGATTTCTTCAACCAATTCAATAAAAAACTGATTGCTTGCTTCAAGATTTTTCTTGTTTGTAACTCGCTGAATGAAACGAGTTGCTTTTGTATTGTCTGTTTCGCCTGGTTTCAACAATTCACCTTCATCCACCACAATTTTTCCAAAATGAGGATCTACGTAATCATAATCCTGAATATCGTATTTGTGATTGGATGGAGATACGAAAATAGGATTCAAATAAATAACTTCCACGCCCAAATCCTGCAGATAGTCCAGTTTGTCCATAACCCCCTGCAAATCTCCGCCGTAGAAATTGTGCACGTCCATCGTTTCCGGATTCTTACTCCAGTCATCCACATGATTTGCCTGATGATTAATATAATAATATTCACCAGTCAATGTGTCATTGGTTTTATCTCCATTGCAGAAACGATCTACAAAAATCTGGTACATAACTGCGCCTTTGGCCCAATCAGGTGTCTTAAACCCTGGCACAATACCGAAAGAATACTGTTCCTGCAATTGTCTGGTAACTCCCAGTTCATTATAATAACAAACAATTTTTCCGGACTGGATTTCAAAATAATAGTGCATGGTTTTCGTTCCCAATTCCACTTCGATCGTATAAAAATCAAATCCGTTTTTTTGTTCGGTTAATTTCATTCTTTGTCTTTTTGATCCGCTAATAAAATATACGGCATCTACATTGTTTTTTAAAGTTCGGAACCGAATCGTCACTACATCGCCTGCTTCTGGCTCAAAAGGTGTTCGATAGTGTTTTGTTTCATCACTAAATAATGCCTGCTTGTTAAACGCTGGTTTCATTTTTGTGATGTATTCCTGCATTTTCATTGATTCTAATAACTGTTCCATTGGTTTCGTTCACTTTCTAAGTCTATATTTTATATTTTGCTCATTTTTTCCATTTTTATATTGTATCTTATGAAATACTAAATGACAACCATAATTTCCAATGAAAATGTATAAAAATTCTTATATCTTTTCAATTTATACAAAAAAGTTTACCACCTAAATTACAAACACGCATATAAAGTAAAAAAGGCAGCCGTAGCTGCCTTTTTTGGAGAAGGTATTTCTCTTATGGGGTGTAGCAAAAACTATATAATGTATTGGGGGGTTTTTACGGTTATTATAATAGCATATGAATACCAAAAAGTGTGCACAAATCAAAAAAAATTTTCGTTTCTTTTTTATACATTTTTTACCCCTTTAAAGTGATGACATTTTCTACACTTCGGAATTTTGTACAATTTCCCCAGTATTTCCTTCTACATTTTTCAATTCAAACAAAGATTCAAACTCATCCTTGCCAATTTTTTCTTTTTCCAGAAGCAAATCTGCACATGCATGAAGCACATATTCATACTTTTTGATGATTTCTTTCGCTTTTCCATAACATTCATCAATGATTGCTCTCACTTCTGCATCGATAGCTGCTGCTGTGGAATCACTGATTCCTCTTGCCTGTGCCAAATCTCGACCGATAAATACTTCATTTCCGTCATTTCCATAATTCACCATACCAAGGTTGGAGGACATTCCGTATTCTGTAACCATCGCCTTTGCAATCTGTGTTGCCTGTTTGATGTCCTGAGAAGCACCCGTTGTAATATCATCAAAAATGATTTCTTCTGCAATTCGTCCACCCAGAGCAACCTGAATGTGTTCCAGCATCTGCCCTCTGGTGTTAAACATTTCATCCTTTTTCGGAAGCGGCATGGTATAACCTGCTGCACCCATTCCTGTAGGAATGATAGAAATCGTATATACAGATTCCATATGTTCCAGTACATGGAATAAAATTGCATGACCGGCTTCGTGGTATGCCGTAATTCGTTTTTCTTTCTCAGAAATGATACGGCTTTTCTTTTCTGTACCAATACCAACTTTGATAAAGGAATTTTTAATATCCTGCTGTTTGAGGAATAAGCGCTCTTCTTTCGCGGCTGCAATCGCAGCTTCATTTAACAGGTTTTCCAGTTCTGCACCGGTAAATCCTGCTGTTGTCTGTGCAATTTCCGCCAAATCCACGTCTTCTGCCAAAGGTTTTCCCTTTGCATGAACTTTCAGAATTTCTTCTCGTCCCTTTACATCAGGAGCACCAACCATAACACGACGGTCGAAACGGCCCGGACGCAAAATAGCAGGGTCAAGAATATCTACACGGTTGGTCGCTGCCATTACGATGATACCTTCATTGACACCGAATCCATCCATTTCCACCAATAACTGGTTCAATGTCTGTTCTCTTTCGTCATGACCGCCGCCCATACCGGTTCCACGACGTCTTGCCACTGCGTCAATTTCATCAATGAAAATAATACATGGACGATTGCGTTTTGCTTCTTCAAACAAATCTCTTACACGTGAAGCACCAACACCAACAAACATTTCCACAAAATCAGAACCTGAAATCGAGAAAAATGGTACGCCTGCTTCTCCTGCAACTGCCTTTGCCATCAATGTTTTACCGGTTCCAGGAGGTCCCACGAGAATAACACCTTTTGGAATTCGCGCACCTACACGGGCATATTTGATTGGGTCTTTCAGGAAATCTACGATTTCATACAAATCTTCCTTTTCTTCCTGCAGACCTGCTACATTTGCAAAGGTAACCTTTTTGTCCTTATCAGTAGAAAGGCGGGCACGGCTTTTCCCGAAATTTACCATCTTGCTGTTGCCGCCTCCGGCATTTCCTCTGAACATGGTAAACAGCATAAAAATAAGAATTCCGGTGGAAATCAAAGGCAATACCAGCGTAAGCCATTGGTTGTTCCCCTTAATCTCACGAATATCATATAAAATATCATATGCATCCAGCATACTTTTTGCTTCCGCCACATCATTGATAAACATGCTGTATTCTTCGCCATTTGTCAAAAGTACAATCAGCTTCCCTGTTGGGACAGGATCATATTGCTGAAGCGCAGCCTGTTTGATGTTTCCTTCTTCCAAATCTTCCCGGAAAAGTTGATACGTATAAGTTTCTTCCGGATTAATAAAATCTATGACGATATTGGTAAGATACAAGGAAACAAACAGAATAATACACCAGGCTATTATTCCACTTGATTGTTTTTTCAATTTGTTTCTCCTTTCACCTTATTCTTCATCCAGATGAACAATACCAACATATGGGAGATTACGATATTTCTGTGCATAATCCAGGCCATAACCAACTACAAATTCATCCGGAATCTGGAAACAGGTATAATCTACATCTACCTGTTTTACTCTGCGGTCTGGTTTGTCAAGCAGAGTACAAAGGCGCAAAGATGCCGGATGTCTCTGTTTGAGGTTTTCCAATAAGTAACTGAGTGTATTACCGGAATCAATAATATCTTCGATAACAATAATATTTTTTCCTTCTACCGATTCATCCAAATCTTTTACAATTCTAACTACTCCGCTGGATTTTGTTCCTGACCCATAACTGGATACAGACATGAAATCCAATGTTACCGGCACTGTAATTCTTTTTGCCAGTTCACAGGTAAAGAAAATACTTCCCTTCAAAATACAAATCAGATGCACATGTTTTCCTTCATAATCTTTGCTGATCTGTGCTGCAATCTCTGCAATTTTTGCATCCACTTTTTCTTCGCTGATCAATACGCTGATACGTTCACTCATGAATATTTCCTCCTCTTATCTGGATACGAAGCATTTTCTTCGTATGCTGTGTAATTTTGTATTTTTCACTGATTCTATCATTTATAATCCATAAAACATCGCTTCCATCGGCTACCATCCAAAGGTCATCGCGCTGCTTTTGAGGAATTTTCCTGTCAATCAGATAATCCTTTAACTTTTTGCTGCCGCCCGATGGATGCACACTGATTTTATCACCGGATTTCCGATGCCGAATCAATAGATTACCCTTTATTTTATCATAGTCAAACCATTTCGTATACTTTTTTTCAACGATTTCAGAAAAATCAGTACAAAGAATACGACAGGAAACGACATATTCTCCCATCTCCGTATCTCCAGGAATGTTTAATTCGATTTCCTGCATTTCTTCCTCATTTTTTTCTTTTACTATATCTTTTTCAATTTGAATACCCTCGTACACACGAAATGCCGTGACATTATATGGAAGATTTACTTTCTTTCCTACCTGTTTTTTCCATAACCCTTTCACATCTTCAATATGAACTCGCAAAATATCCCGACTTTGTCCACATACCCGTCTCATTTCCTCCATGATGATCCGGTTCTGCAAAATTTGCGGCTCATCTTTTAATTCTTCCCCGAGAATACTGGATTCATTCTGTTTTTTTACCACACGTTCTGAAAGTTTTTCCACTTGTATACAAAGGAATTCTTCTACTTCATTCAATTCTTCTGCCGTCTGCGCCATATGTGCCACCGTCTGCGGATTGATTTTCTCGCGCAAATAAGCAAGGATATGGTGCCGGATTTTATTACGTGTATAATCATCATCCAGATTGGTGCTGTCTGTTTTCCATGTCTTCTGTTTTTTTTGCAGATATTGTTCGATTTCTTTTCGTTCCAAACATAACATGGGACGAATCCGATTGCCGGACACCGGCTTCAAACTGCAAAGCCCAGTCAACCCAGTTCCCCTCACCAAATGATGAATCATTGTTTCTGCCAGATCGTCCTTATGATGCGCCAGTGCAATTTTACTGCGTTCTTCTCCCATTTCCCGACACACTTGTTCAAAGGCTTCATAACGGGCGATTCGGCCCGCTTCCTCCAGAGATTTCCCCATTTCTTTGGCAAGTGTCTGTACATCCATATGAAAGGCCCTGTAGCTGACACCTTCCCGCTGGCACAATTTTTCTACAAATCGTTCATCTTCCTCGGCTTCACTTCCCCGAATCTGATGATTGATATGTACTGCGGTGAACTGAAAATGAATCTTTTCCTGCAATGCCTTTAACATATAAAACATGGCCACGGAATCTGCACCGCCGGAAATGCCTGCAACTACCACATCACCATCTGCAATCATATGATGTTTTTCCACAAAAGCCATGATCTTTTGTTCTGTTTTCCACATTTTCAGTTCTTCCTTTCTATTTTTTCCATACTCCCGCCACAAGGACTGTCATATCATCCTGTACACGATAATTGCTATAATTTAACACCTTTTCCAAAATGGAACGCCCCATTTCCCTGGGCATACATTCACAGCTTTGCAAAATGATTTCTTTCATTAATTCTTCCTGCCGCTCCTGCCCCAATGCATCCAGCACCCCATCGGTTACCATAATCAGATAGTCGCCGTCATACAGCTTCTTACTGGTTTTCTCAAAATCAAGCTGCGGCATCAGACCGGCTGCCATACTGGTCGATGTGATAGTTTCCACACTTGATCCCCTGCGGATAAATGTGGTCGCAGCACCCGCCTTCAATATTTCACACACGCCAGTATATAAATTCACCACACACAGGTCAATACTCGAAAACATACCATTTTTACGCTGCAAAATAAGCGTAGAATTGACCATTTTCGCTGCTGTCTCTCTGGAAAATCCCGCCACAAGAAACTGTTCCATCAAATCCACAACCGCCTCGCTTTCCTGACAGGCTTCCATTCCGGAACCCATACCATCGGAAAGGCACATCAAAAATTGGTCGTCGGTATTTGTACATATATAATTATCTCCAGAAACCGTTTCCCTCTCTCTCGTAATTTTCGCCACACCATGAAGCACTTTATAATTCACATCTTCTACAAAAATGATGGTTTTCGTTTCACTGTTTAAAACGGAACGGCTGTCTCTGGACGGAACCAAAGACCGCTCACATACGCATGATAATTGGCGAGCCACCTCCCGCGTTGTCATGCATTGTCCACTCCGAACACGCATTGTAAGAAATAATTTCCATTTTTCTTCGGGTCTGGAAAGCATCCAAATTTGTTTTACCTGTACATGATGCCTGCCCAATTGCTTCCGAATCTGTTCTTCCAAACTTTCAGAAATACAGGAAACTGCACCAACATCACTGGAGATTTTCTGCATGGTACAGGCAACCTCCTGTAATTGTTCTGCGACAGCCAGACGGTTTTCCATCCACTGATTTCTGTACAGCATGTCCCTCTTCGCATCCAGAAATACGTTCCGCACCTCTTCTGTAAATACTGCCGCCTGCTGGCAATCCACCAACCAACGCCCCTGTGCATACAGAAAATTGTTGGCCTCCCCCTGCTCAATCACCTGCAGCAGATCGTAAAGGTTTTCACACATCTGATTCTTTCGTTCTACCCAGCACTGTTCCTGTCCGGGACAGGTACTGCACACCCGATCTCTGACTTCATCAAAAATCTCCTGTATCTCGCTGTGTGTTAAAGTTTCCTGCATTCTGGGCATGTCATAAAATGTATGCGCCAGTTTTTGAAAGGATTTTGCATATCGTTCAATTTTTTCTGTCTGAGGATAAACATCGTATATCGGTCTGCCTTTTTTCTTATCCGTGAAAATAAGTTTTGCCATGTCCCGGACAATCAGTATAGCACTGACGGCGAGCATGGCAATCATCCACATCTGCATGCATCCATGACCCCCTTATTTTCCTCCCAAAGCCGTATGCTCTGGTCATCCTAAAGGGGTATTATACATGCTTATTTTCAAAAATTCTGTCAAACCAGCAAATATTCCAGAAAAACTTTTAGACATTTTTCTCATGTACTAGTTGTTTTCCTTGAAAATGATCTCATTATCCTTTACGAGACCAATCTTCTCTCTGGCAATCTTCTCAATATATTCGTCACTTTGCATGTATTCCTGTAATTCTTCGATTTCTTGTGTTCTTGCAGTTTCGGCATCCAACTGCTCCTGCAGTTCAGCCTGTCTTTCTATATTATCATCTATCTTTTTCTGCAGAGACTGCCCTTCAACCATAAGAACAATCAAAAGCACACACACAACCAAGCTGATTCCCAGCATCGCTGCTCTATTCTGAATCTGGTATATTTTTCTTGCACGATTCTTTTTGTTTGCGCTGCTTTGTTTTTTCATTCTTTGCTCCCCTATCTTTGCATTTCCCTATGTACATCTGAATCTTTTTCTTTGCGAATATTATTAGTCTACATCGTAACAGCCGATTTTTCAACCATTTTAAACAATTAAACCATATTTCAAACAGTATTTTTACTTTACAAAGAACCTTTGACATCAAGTCCACAAAATATTTGCTCAAAGACCAGTGCCAGGCAAGGGCACCAACCACAAGTCCCACAAAAAAATATCCTCGCAGCTGCCCCGAATTTTCCTGAAAAAATCGGGAAAAGACATAAACACCGGCCCATATCCAGTACACAAAATCTTCCAGTGAAATCAACCAGTTTTTATGCCTCACACAATTTCTCCATATACGCAGCCCATCATACACAATGATCAGAAAAGAACCGTACCATATGGCTTTGGCAAATAAAATCAGTTCTTCTCCTAACAGCGCATACATATCACTGGAACAGCCGTTTCCATCGGCTGCCTTCCTTCTGTTTTCCCCGTATTCCTAAGGAAGTGTACACCATGCTGTCTACCATACCATCCAGATCAATCTCTCCCTGCTCCAGATGCAGACGGCTTACATGAAGTTCTTTTCCTTTTATAATCAAATTTCCCTGTGTCGTTTCCAACAGAATCTGATTGCTGTCAAAAGAAACCACATCCACAACACCAGTCAGCGTTCCCATTTTTCGGTCGGTCAGTTCCAAGCGATGGGTTTGGGATTCTTCCATATATACTCCTTTCCTGATACGTTTTTAAACCCGTATCATAGTATATGAAAAAATCCTTCCCATTTATGCTTATTTGTAATTCGAAGGGGGACGGACGCAGATAATTGCTATTGCTTTTCAATAACAGGCCGCTCCTTCTCAAATCTTTTCTAAGATTGACTAAATTGACGCTCAGAAAAGTCT
>JAXJUX010000197.1:0-15563 GCA_036308845.1 Ruminococcus sp. | reverse complement strand
CTAACTGCGACTAATTAACGCTCAGGAGAGCCTTCGCGTTAAAGTCTTAGTAAGCACTGGATTTTCAGACTCACTTTGCCCCATGCCTTTGGAATGGTACAGGAATCCTTCCTTTGTTACGAATTACAAATAAGCATAGAATCTTGTTGAAATTTAGATGTGATGTAGTTATCATAGTAGTTACAACGCAATAAAATGGGGTGACATATAATGATTTTTGGGAAGCACATTAACAGGTATTATGTAAAATATGCAGGTTTTTTATTGGTAGGATTGACTGCATTGATTGTGGTGGATTGGCTGCAGCTCGCTATTCCGGAGTATTATCAGTTGGTTGTCAATGGCATGAACAATGGATATGTAGATTTGGATGGGGTTCGACGTATCTTTGACATGGAGTTTTTGCTGGATGAAATTTGTATGCCAATGGTAGGAATCGTAGTGGGGATGGTATTTGGGCGATTCCTTTGGCGTGTGACGCTTTTTAATGCGGCGATTAAGGTAGAAACCGATTTGCGAAACAGAATGTTTGATCATGCGAAAGATTTGAGCCGGGAATACTATCAGGTCAATAAAGTTGGAAATATGATGAGTTTATTCACTAACGATTTGGATACGATCCAGGAATGTTTTGGCTGGGGATTTCTGATGTTTTTTGATGCAGCATTTCTGGGGATTCTGGCTGTTGTGAAAATGTGGAATATGAATCATATACTGACCATATTTGCAATGATTCCAATGGGATGTCTGTTGGCCGCAAGTTCTGTGGTCGGACATTATATGATGAATAAGTGGGCGAGCAGACAGGAAGCATTTTCCAGTCTGTCTGATTTTTCGCAGGAAAGTTTTTCTGGGATTGCGGTAATCAAGGCTTTTGTAAAAGAAGCAAAAGAATTGATGGCATTCAAAAAAATGAATGAACAGAACGAGAAAATCAATGTAGAGTATACCAGATATACTGTACTGCTTCGTATTCTGGTAACTCTTTTTGTGGAAAGTGTAATCTGTGTGATTCTGGGCTATGGCGGCTATCTTGTCTATCAGGGGACCTTTAATGCCGGAGAGCTGGTGGAATTTATTGGGTATTTTAATGCGGTAATCTGGCCGATTATGGCCGTAGCCGAGTTAATTGACCGGGCTTCCAGGGGAAAGGCATCTTTGCAGCGTATCAGTGAACTGCTGGATGCAAAACAGGATGTGGCAGACAGAGAAGGTGTGGAAGAATTGAAAAATATCAAAGGTGATATCGAATTTCGTAATCTTACATTCCGTTATCCGGATGGCGAATATAATGCTTTGGAAAATGTATCATTTACCATAAAAGCTGGTGAAAACGTGGGTCTTGTTGGAAAAACGGGTTCTGGCAAGACAACATTGGTGGATTTGATTCTTCGTACCTACAATGTGCCGGATGGAACGGTGTTTATTGACGGAAAAGATGTCAATACCGTTGCGATTCGTGATGTGCGTGCGGGATGTGCTTATGTGCCGCAGGACAATTTCCTGTTTTCGGATACCATTGAAAATAATATTTCTTTTGGTACAGACGATAAATCGCACAAAGCAATTGTGGAGGCAGCGGCGCTTGCGGATGTAGACAGCAATATCAAAGAATTTCAGATGGGATATGAAACCGTTCTGGGTGAACGTGGTGTGACGGTTTCCGGTGGACAGAAGCAGCGTATCAGTATTGCCCGTGCACTGATGAAAGATGCGCCGATTTTGATTCTGGATGATTCTGTTTCTGCAGTAGATACGCAGACAGAACGGACGATTCTTGGAAATCTGAGAGAAACCCGCCAAGGCAAAACAACGATATTAATAGCGCATCGAATTTCTACAATTGAGCAGATGGACAAGATTTTATTCATTGATGACGGAAAACTTGCAGCAGTGGGAACGCACAGTGAGTTGTATGAAAATTGTGCGGATTATCGTAAAATGGTGGAATTGCAGAAATTGGAAGAAGAAGGAGGTAACAACTAATGGTGGCTGAATATTTACCAGTATTAATTGTTGGCTCGATTATTGGGGCTTTTTCGATTGTATTTATTATTGCATATCTTGCTGTAGGAAAGCAGCAGGAGCAAAATAAAAATGAAAGAACAATGTCAGATGGGGAATTGATTCGTCGTTTGTTGGCGTATGCAAAACCATATTGGAAAAATTTTGTGTTGGTATTGATTCTTCTGGCAGTTTCGATTGTTTACGATATTCTTGCACCATTTATTATCGGGAATGTGGAAGAAATGGTAAAGGCTGATTTTGCATTGAAGGATTTGTACCAGACTGTGGCTGTTTATGCAGGAATCCTGGTGGTGTCTATGCTTTGTACATATTTTCAGGCGATTATTTTACAGAAGACAGGTCAGCAAATTTTGTCTAAACTTCGTATGGATATTTTTGCTCATATTGAAACACTCAGCCATGAGCAGCTAAATAATATACCAGTAGGAACACTGGTTACTCGTGTGACCAACGATACCAATGCCATTTCCATGATGTTTACCAACGTGCTGGTAACATTGGTGAAAAACAGTATGGTGATTGTAGGGGTATTGGGAGCTATGTTGATGCTGAATTATGCATTGACATTGATGGTTCTATGTTTTGTACCATTTGTTATTTTGTTTACAGTGATTTTTAGAAAATTTTCCCGTATGGCACATCGAGAAGTAAACAATGCAAGAACCGATATCAATACGTATTTATCGGAAAATCTTTCCGGAATTAAAATTACGCAGATTTTCAATCGTGAAGAACAGAAAATGCAGGATTTTCTGCAAAGAAGTGAAAGATTGCGTAAAGCAAAGCAGAAACAGATTTTTGTTTTCGGTATTTTTCGACCGATGGTGTACTGCCTGTATATTTCTTCTGTTTTGTGTCTGATGTATTTTGGCGCAAAAGGATGCATCAAAGAAACAGAACTTTTTGGACAGGTCATTAATAGTGGAATCGTAGTTTCTTTTTACATGTATATTTCTAAATTCTTTAATCCGATTCAGACGTTGGCGGAACAGTTCGACGTTTTGCAGAATTCTTTTGCGGCGGCAGAAAAGATTTTTACTGTGATGGATATGGTTCCGGAAATCGTGGATGAGCCGGATGCCATCGAACTGGATGAAATCCGTGGGGAAATTGAATTTAAAGATGTGTGGTTTGCCTACAAACCAGGGGAATGGGTGTTAAAAGGAGTATCCTTCCATGTAGAACCAAAGCAGACGGTTGCTTTCGTCGGTTCTACTGGTTCTGGAAAAACGACGATTTTGTCTTTGATCTGTCGCAACTATGATATTCAAAAGGGACAGATTTTGATTGATGGCATCGACATTAAGAAAATCAAGATTGCATCTTTGCGTAAACATTTTGGACAGATGCTGCAGGACGTATTCCTGTTTTCCGGAGATATTCGAAGTAATATTTTGCTTCGGGAAGAAGGCATTTCGGACGAAGAAGTGATGGAAGCCTGCCGCTATGTAAATGCGGATTCATTTATCAACAAACTGGAACATGGTCTGGATGAAATCGTACAGGAACGCGGAAATAATTTCTCCGCAGGACAGCGCCAGCTGCTTTCTTTCGCAAGAACGATTATTCACAAGCCTGCAGTTATGATTCTGGATGAAGCGACGGCCAATATTGATACAGAAACGGAAATTTTGATTCAGGATTCTTTGGAAAAAATGAAAAATATTGGAACAATGCTGGTGGTAGCACATCGTTTGTCTACGATTCAGCATTCGGATAATATCATTTTACTTTCTAATGGAGAAATTATTGAGCAGGGAACGCATCAAGAACTCTTACATCAAAAGGGCAAATATTATAAATTGTACACGTTGCAGTTCAGCAAACAACAAATTGAGAAAAAATAGGAGAATACAATGAAAGCGTATTTTAAGTCGATCGGTTGGAAACGTCCAATAGTTATGATTTTAGGAAATATTTTCCTTGGTATGGGTGTGAGTATTTTTAAATTTTCTGGAACCGGAAATGATGCATACAACGCTATGGTTATGGCTCTGGCAGATTGTGTTGGGATTCATTATGCACACTTTTTTCTGATTTTCAGCGGTAGTTTGTTTATCATTCAGTTGATTTTTGGAAGGTCCTATATTGGATTGGGAACAATTATGAATACCTGTTTTCTGGGATATATCACATCCTTTTTTACAGGAATTTGGAACATTTTATTTGAAGCCCCGGAAACCTTACTGATGAAGTTGATTACGATGGCTTTGGGCGTGATTGTCTGCAGTTTCGGAATCTCCATGTATCAGACACCAAATCTGGGCGTTTCGCCATATGACTGTTTATCTCTTCTGATGGCTAAAAAGGTGACCAAAGTTCCGTATTTCTGGTGGAGAATGTTGACGGACGGATTGAGCGCACTGGTGGCATTTTTGGCAGGTGGATTGATCGGATTGGGAACTTTGTCGGCGGCATTTGGATTTGGACCGTTTATACATTTCTTTGATGTGCATTTTACGGAGAAGGTATTGAAGGAAAATTGAGTGGTTTAGCGTTTGTAAAATAATTATTGAGAGCCCGAGGGAGCATGTGCTTGCTCGGGTTTTGTGGTATTTGGGATTGGTTAAAGTTCATAATAGATAACAATAAATTTGTGTTGACATTTCCTGTTTGTAGTGTTAGAATTGCGAACATAAATTTTCAACAGAGGTATCAAAACATGTTTAATTTTCAGTTTCAGAAACTGAATAGGGACGACGATAGATAGCGTTTGTATCTGTGACGAATCATAGGTGCAAGCGCTCATTGTGTTGTGCCTATGTGGAATATATGAAAGTAAACCACATTGGTAAAGAAAAAAACTTTGCTCGTGTGGTTTTTTTATACCCTTTTTATCAAAACCATGCGGGTGGAACTATTTGAAAGAAGGTGATCGCATGGGACATAGAGACGATGTCCGGTATGATAGAATGATTATTTTGGTAATGGTATTAGATAGTTGCTATAAAAATTTCTAACATAACGAAACAGATAGAAAGGGAAAAAATGAAAACTGTAAATAGAATTACAAATTTGATGGAAGTTTATGAATTACGAGAACATATGGGAGAAATTGTTCAAATACAGGGAAGTATTTATAAAATCAGAAGAATGAAAGGCTTTTCTTTTGTATTATTACGTACGAAAAGAGATGTGGTACAGTGTGTTGCAGAGGGAGATTTACCGATTCCACAGGAGGAAAGCTGTGTTGTAATGACTGCGGAAGTGGTGGAAGAAAAACGTAGTCGCATTGGCTATGAGTTGCATATACAAGATATGGAAATCTTAAGTACTCCGAAAGAAAAGTCACCGATTGTCATTAACCAGAAACTTGTGAATACTTCTTTAGAACATTTACTTGATTGTCGACCGATTACTTTAAGAAATGAAAAACAGCGAGCGATTTTCAAATTACAGGAAGGAATTTGCAGAGGATTTAGAGAATTCCTTTATAGTGAAAATTTTACTGAGATTCACACACCTAAAATTGTGCAGGCTGGTGCAGAAGGCGGAGCTAATATTTTTAAACTGGATTATTTTGGGCAGGAAGCGTATTTGGCACAAAGTCCGCAATTTTACAAACAGATGATGGTGGGAGTCTTTGAGCGTGTATTTGAGATTGCGCCTGTCTTTCGTGCGGAAAAACATGATACGTCTCGACATTTAAATGAATATACAAGTGTGGACTTAGAAATGGGTTATATTCGTAGCTTTGAAGAAATTATGCAAATGGAAACTGCGATGCTGAAATACACAATGGAATATTTGGTGATAAATTATCAAAAAGAAATAGAATTATTAAATTTGATATTGCCGAAGATAGAAGTAATTCCAGCCATTCGGTTTCATGAAGCAAAAGTTAAAATTGCAGAGGCTTACCATCGTACAGTGAAGGATTGGGAGGATTTTGAACCAGAAGAAGAGAAACTGTTGTCAGAACTTGTTTGGAAAGAAACGGGAAGTGAATTTGTGTTTGTAACGCATTATCCGACAGCGAAAAGGCCATTTTATGCAATGAATAGTAAGGAAAATACAAATGAAACAGAGAGTTTTGACTTGTTGTTCAGAGGACTTGAAATTACTACGGGAGGTCAGCGAATTCATAATTATGATGAACAAGTTGCAAAAATGGAAGAAAAAGGTATGAATGTAGAACTATTTGAAAGTTATCTGATGATGCACAAACATGGAATGCCTCCTCATGGTGGATTGGGACTTGGTCTGGAACGCTTTACAAGTAAGTTATTAGGATTTGATAATGTGAGGTTCACCACGTTATTTCCTAGGGATATTAATCGATTAGTGCCATAGTGATTTAAAAAGAATTCAGGTCGAATGGTATACTATTTTGTCGATGAAAAATGGTGGTTTATCATGCATATATGTGATAAAATAGTAACTACAAAAGCATTATATAGATGACTGAATTCTTATCCTACAGCGATGCTGTATCTAAAAAAAAAATTCTGTATACATTTCAGGAAAATCTCGATGCTTTTATTCCAATGAGAAAGCAGCGAGATATCCTGAGATGTGCAGAAATAGGCTATCTCCTGAGTTTTTACAACAGAAGATAAACCAGCGTTGGAATTGATTGCTGTTATGTTGAATATCAATAAAGGACATAATAGAGAATTGTTGGAGACGTGTAGGACTTTGTGAGATTATGCTGAATATATCGCGCGTGTGAGAGACTATGCTAAGACAATGGAAATTGAGTATGCTGTGGAATGTGCGATTACTGAATGTATAAAAGAAGGAATTCTGGCAGAATTTCTAATGAAAAACAGATCGGAGGCGAAAAGTGTGAGTATATATGAATACGATCAGGAAAAACATATGAGGATGGAACGAGAAGATGCTCGAGCAGATGGAAAAGAAGAAAAACTTGTAGAGCAGATTCAGAAGAAGTTAAAAAAAGGAAAAGAGATTGTTCAGATTGCAGATGAGTTAGAGGAAGAAGAAAGTACAATTCTTCAAATAATGCGGAAGTATAATCTATTAGAATTAGCAAAATGATATCTCAATGTCATTTTGATAGCTAGTATATATAAGACTGTCAAAAAACAAGGAGGTGCAACGAATAATGGAAATGCATATTGAAGATCAGGAATTAAAGATAATTGTTTCTTTGTTTTTTGAGGAGAATATTTTCGTATCTGAAATAAAAAATACGAGTCATGGTGAAAATGATTTTCGAGAAACAGTTATTCTTCGAACCGAATCCGGAAATAAATTCGTCATAAAATTAGCCGATAATGATTTTACATTTGCTGAAAAAATTAAAATGTGGCAGCGTTGTGCTGAGGAATATCGTTCCATAGGATATTACACACCGGCCATTTTGGAGTCCAAATCAGGAGATTTTCCGATTGTGCAATATAAAGGACATCGTTGTGTTGCTTACGCAGAAGAATTTTCCGAGTATTCTTGCGTCGATGATGCTGGAAACGGAATTGCATCGAGTAAATTCAAAAATGAAATATTGACAATGACTGCAAAAATTGCAAATCTATATTCAGATTACACAGCCTATCCATCAGGATATTGCTTGTTTGAACGATTTTCACCAAGTGATCAAAATGACGAAGTGATGGACAATGCACTTGAATGGAAAGGCTGTGCGGAAATGTTACCGTCAGAATTTCAGCCACAAGTTCAGCGCATTTGGAATTTGTGGTGCAAAAACAGAGCTGAATTACAGGAAATCTATCACCAGTTACCAACATCGGTTTTTCAGGCTGATTTGAACAGCAGCAATATTTTGATTGATGAAAAAGGGAGTTTTGTAGGCGTATACGATTTCAATTTAAGTGGAAAGGATGTCCTTTTGAATTACTTAATTCGTGAAATGAACTGGCCTGATGACGATGAGGAAGAATTGAATCTGATAAAGTCAGCAATTAAAATTGTAGAAAGCGTATACACCTTTTCGATGATTGAAAAATACGCTGCACTCATGTTGTATCGATGCATTAAACCTTTGTGGTGGACGAGAGTTCAAAGATTAAAAAAAGCAGCAAATGATTATAGTGCGATTCAAGAGTGTTTGGATAAGGTCGAATCAATGTTGACAAGAAATGTAGATTTCTTTGCCTAAAATGCTATCCACAAAGCAAAGGTAAATGTTGGTCAGGCATGTTGAAGATGGGAAATTATATTTATACGATTTTCTGAGAACAAAAAAGAATGGAGTAGCACGCTTGAGTAAAAATTGTACGGTTGTAAACCCCATTTCTTATTAAAAAAGGCTCAGATCGCAGAAGAATTAGAAGAAGAAAGTACAATTCTTCAATTGATGCAAAAGTATAATTTGGAAAAATAAGGAAGACGAATGATGAATAGTGAAAAAGTAAAAGCAATTATGAAATCTCTCGGTGCGGATTTGTGTGGAATAGCAAGTTTGGATCGGTTTGATGATGCACCGAAAGGTTATCATCCATTGGATGTGTTTCCGATATGCAAGTCTGTGATTTCTTTTGGATGCAGATTTCCAGTAGGAACATTATTTTGTAAATCACATGCACCTTATACAAGAGTGAGAAATTCTATTACACCTAAAATGGATGCAATTGCATTGGATTTTTGTATTGAGATGGAAAAGTATGGAATTATGTGTGTACCGATACCAACAAATGAAAGTGAATGGGATTCCAATACAGAACGGTTTCGTTCTATTATTTCACAAAAACACGCAGCACAGGCGGCAGGTTTGGGAACGATTGGAAGGAATACGTTGTTGATTACACCAGAATTTGGAAGCATGATTTGGCTGGGAGCAGTTTTGTGTGCAGAAGAATTGCAAGCTGATGAAATGAAACCAGATATCTGTGACAATTGCAGTTTGTGTGTCAACATTTGTCCAGTACATGCACTGGATTCTATAGAAATGAAGCAGGGAAAATGTTGGAATTCTGCATTTGGTGAGAATGAGGATAAAAAGAGCTGGCAGATATCCTGCCATAAATGCAGGGATATTTGTCCTTATAATTTTGGCAGTGAGAATTCATTTAGTACAAATATAGAGGTGTAAAGAGGTTTACAAATGAAACGAGTAGAACAAGTAGAATTAACAACGCTATGTCTGGTCGAAAATGGAGATTACTATCTGTTACAGGATAGGGTGAAAAATGACTGGAAGGGTTATACATTTCCAGGTGGTCACATGGAACCAGGAGAATCCATTGTAGATGGCGTGATTCGTGAAATGAAGGAAGAAACAGGTTTGCTTATTAAGCGCCCGAAACTTTGTGGTATCAAACAATTTCCGATAGAAAATGGACGATATCTGGTATTTCTGTTTCGTACAAATGAATTTGAAGGAGAGCTTGTATCTTCAGAAGAAGGTCAAATGCATTGGGTTCATAAAAAAAATTTGGACAAAGTGCATTTGGTGGAAGATTTTCATGAATTGTTGATGGTTATGCTGGATGATAGCTATAATGAATTCCAGTATGTGATTGAAGATGATGATTGGAAAGTGGTTATAAAATAAAAATCTGGTTCCAGTTTTTGAAAGATAATTGTTGGTTTGAGGGTAAAATATCTTTCAAAAACTGAAACCAGCGCAGCTTAAAATCAATTAAGGATAATTTTTTCTCTATGTAAGCAACTCATAATAACCGGAATTCCCATAATAACAATACAAACAGAAAGCATAGCGTGAACTCCCAAGTGGTCTACGATTGCGCCCGCATATAGAAGGCTCATCATACCGGATAAACTGGTGTAGACGGCTTCTGCCAGACTATGTCCCAGATTACGAAGTCGGTATTCCACATTTCTTTCGGTCACATCCCGCATGGTAGGAAGCAAAATTCCGTAGGCAATATTATTCAGGCAGGAGCCTGCAAAAATCATGACGGGAGATACTGCAAAAAAAGTCAGTAATAACATACAAAGTGGCAAAATCGACATAAGCAGATAACGAATCCGTTGAGGGATTTTGTGTGTTTTTCCAGCCAATGCGAGCAGCGGAACCTGTGTCATGGCTCCGATAAAAGAATCAATTCCAATATCAGATACATTTCCACCCACATTTTCCAGTATGATTATTTTTAAATTGTTGAGCGGAGCAATCGCCAGCCCGATTAAAAAAAGAATTACAATTAAATTTCGGTTGGTCTGAAATTTATCACACAATCCTCCCCAGAAGAAAGAACCTAAGAAGGCGCAAAAAAGAAATATTGCAACGAGCAGACTTAACATCGTATTGCTGATGCCCCGATGTAAAAGATACGCGGAGGCAAAGCCGATGAATGAGGCATGAAAGCACCAATAGGAAATTTCCAGTACAGCAAATCCAAAACAGAGACGTTTACTCATAATTTTGTTTCCTCCAGATTTGTCAAATGATATACTTATCATAGCATATGAAATAGTGCTTTTTAAATAGTGATAATGCGTGAATATATGAACAAAATTGAAAAAGAATACATTACAACATAAGCATTGTGCCCGAAACTCAATTTTCTGAGTCTTCGGGCATTTCGTATTTCTTTTTATGATGTTCTCTGAAAAGGCCTGGTGCTGTTCCATAATGTTTCTTAAATGCTGTAGAAAACTGAAATGGGTTTTGGAACCCCACCGATTGTGCGATATCAGATATGGATTTGTCTGTGTAGCAAAGGAGACGTGCCGCCTGGTCCATGCGTTTGGAATTTAGATAACATTTCGGAGTTTGTTTGAATTCCTTTTTAAATATTGCAGTCAAATGGTTCGGGTGTATATGCAGGGCATTTGCAACATCGGAAATCTTAATCGGTTCATAATAACTGGCATCGATATATGCTTTGGCATCCGTAGCATAACTTCCTTTGGGCGTAAAAGCCTTTTGTGTGTTTGTCTGAGCTTCCAGGATTTTTGCTAAAAGATGATAAAAACGGCCGTTAGCTTCCAGGCTTTGTTTTATGGTCGTAATGTGATGAAATTGGGGTCCTTCCCAACAAGCTCGTTCATAATGGGTAATTCCTTTCAATCGTTCATCGGACACTTCTATAATAGAGAAAATCATTGTCTCTATTTCTTCTATTGGTAGTGCCAAATCTACGACATATTGGTCTGCAAATAAAGCCTGCAAGATTGGATGACGGAAATCACAGAAAAAACCAGTCCAGGCATAAAACCATGGATCGTCCGGTGCGGTACGATATGTGGTAGAGGCACCTGCCGGGATATAAAATGCCTGATTGGCATGTACCGGATATTTCTTCCCGTTGATTTCTACCGTTCCACTTCCTCTGAAAACATAATGAATCAACTGGTAGGAGCGAAAGGAAAAGCCATTGGAAAAGTCAGGATCACATTCTTGAATACCGCAATGATTCAATTGAAGTGCACAGTGCTGCATATTGGTTTGATAAATAGTTAAATCTCGATTTCCAAGCATAGCGAAGTCTCCTTTCAGGTCGGTTGATTTGTTGTGCTCTCAGTATAGCACAGGATTTTTGGAAAATCGATGGGCTGGGAGGAGGTGCTTGGATTTTGAAAGGAAGTCCTTTGAAAAAAATATGTTATTTTTAGGAGAAATTCATTATTTTGTATTACAAGATAACGAATTCAAGTCTCAGGTGAAGAATAAATATTCGGACTTACAAAAGAGGGAGTGAAGAACATGAAAGAAATAATAATTCAGGATTTGACGAAGGAGTACAGAATTTCCCAAAAAGAAGAAGGTTTATGGGGAAGCATCAAACATTTGTTGAAGCCGGTGTATGAAAAAAAGGAAGTGGTTCATGGAATTTCCTTTTCAATTGATGAAGGAGAATGTGTTGCTTTTCTAGGGGCAAATGGAGCTGGAAAATCCACAACGATCAAAATGCTGACTGGAATCTTAAAACCTACTTCTGGTCAGGTGCAGGTTCTTGGTAAAAATCCGTTTGACGAGCGAATGAAAAATGCGAAGCAGATTGGAGTGGTGTTTGGGCAGAAAACACAGCTTTGGTGGGATATTCCGGTGGTGGAAACCTTTCAGTTGTTAAAAAATATCTATGAAGTGCCAGATGTAACATATCAGGAAAATATGAAAATATTTGGTGAAATCTTAGGTCTGGATGAATTTCTCCATCTGCCAGCCAGAAAGTTATCCTTGGGGCAGAGAGTTCGTGCGGATCTTGCGGCGGCTCTGCTTCACAATCCACCTGTGTTATTTTTGGATGAGCCTACCATTGGACTTGATGTGGCGGTCAAACAGAAAATATACGAATTTTTGAAATACATCAATCAGGAAAGAAAAACTACGATTTTGTTGACAAGTCATGATTTGAAAGATTTGGAAGTGTTGTGTCAGAGACTGATTATTCTGGAGCAGGGAAATATTCTGTTTGATGATAAAATGGAACGGATTTTTGAACAGTATCCGGAAGGAACTACGTTGGAAGAAATCGTGATTCAACTGTTTAACAGGAGGTCAAACGTATGAAAAAATATATATCAATGATAAGATGCGGTTTTCTGGAAGCGATTACCTATAAAAGTAATTTTACAATATCTACACTTGCTAATTTTCTTCAGGTCGTCGTACTGTATTATGTCTGGAAAAGTGTGTTTCAATATCAGGAAGTGGTAAATGGATATACCTGGGAAATTATGCGGCGCTATGTATTTGTGGCCTTTTTGTGCAACAGCGCATTGTCTTTTGGTTTTGAATTACAGACGGCTGGAAGAATCATCAAAGGGGATATTATTATGGATTTTCTCAAACCTGTCAGTTATCGTGCGCAGATATTTTACAAAATGGTCGGCATGGCAGGAATGGAATTTCTGATTACTTTACTTTTTACTTCAGTTGTGTATGTTGCGGTAAATGGAGTAGAAGGGATTACGGTTGGTCGTTGTGTATTTTTCTTACTCTCCTTATTATTGGGACAGGGAATTAAATTTCAGATTCAATATCTTTTTTCTCTGTTGTGTTTTTACACAGACAACGCATACGGAGTCTTGAAAGGCAGAGAGGTTCTTACCAATTTCTTTTCCGGTGCGTTGGTTCCGCTTGCTATGTTTCCTGTTTTTTTGAGAAATTTGGTCCAAATTCTTCCGTTTTCCGGAATCGTATCGATACCATGTACTATTTTTATTGGGAATTATTCTATGGAAGAAACAATGGCGGCAATCGGCTTTCAAATTGTCTGGTGTTTGCTGTTGTTTGGCGCTGGTACATTTCTTTGGAAAAAAGCCAGTTCTGTAGTTGTGATCTATGGAGGGTGAGAGCATGAGAAAATGGAAACATTATTTTACGATGTATTGGCTGTTGCAAAAACAAAATATGAAAGCATTGCTGGAATATCGGGCAGATTTTTTGATCATGATGTTTTTTACAGTTCTTTCACAGGGGTGTAATCTGGCGGTTATCGGTATTATTTACAGCAATATTCCGGCGGTAGGCGGTTGGAAGTTTGGCGAAGTTCTGCTTTTGTATGGCTTTTTATTATTTACCGAAGGGAGTATCAATTTCTTTTTTCAGGGTGCATGGAAAATCACGCAGATGATCAATCAGGCGGAAATAGACCGATATATTATCAGACCACTTCCACTGGGACTTCAAATGCTTACATCCCGCATCGATTTTGATGGATTAAATAAAATGGGAATCGGGGTTGCGGTATTTGTGTACGGCGCATCTCAATGTGATATTCAGTGGTCAGTGAAAAAGATAGTGATTCTATTGCTTTCTGTTGTTTTGGCTTGTCTGATTCGTGCCTGTCTAATCTGGATTGCCAGTTGTACATCCTTTTGGTTGGAAGGAACAAAGAATCATGTGAATTTCTTTGTATCCACAATTGGAGATATGGCAAAGTATCCATTAACAATTTATCCGCCGTTGTTAAAAGGGGTTTTTGCTTATGTGATTCCGTATGCATTTATCAGCTACTATCCGATGGGGTATTTACTGGGAAAAGAAGGGATGGAGATTGGTGTTTGCTTGTTGCCGGTGGTGCTTGGTGTTGTGTTTTTTGCTGCAAAGATCCAGTTGAGGGCTGGCATGGCAAGGTATGAGAGTAGTGGGAATTAAAAAAATGAGGTGCCGCCAAAAGTTGAACTTTTGGCAGCACCTTGAATTATGTTACAAGTAGAAAATATCCGCTACCCCAACAACTTACTTCTAAACGCTTCCAGCAATCGATCATTCTGCTCTGGATTCATAATGCAGAATCTCACATAATGATTATCCAGGAATGGGAAGGTGGAGCAGTCGCGGATCATCAGGCCTCTCTGAATACAAAAATCAAACAAATCCTGAGAAGTAACGTCATCTCTTAAAATTTTCACAAGGATAAAGTTTCCAATTGGTTCATACACCGTAATGCAATCCCAAGAAGATAACTCTTTGTACATGCGGTTACGTTCTGAGCAGATCAAGTTACGTGTCTGTGCGATGTATTCGTTGTCGGAGAACATCAATCGACCAGCGATTTCAGCCAGAGAGTTGATGGTCCATGGATTTTTACGTGTGTTAATGGCTTTGATCAAATCTTGATTTCCTGTGATGGCGTAGCCAAGACGCAGGCCAGGTGCCGCAAAGAACTTGGAAGTTCCGCGCAGGATGATCAGGTTGGTGTAATAATTTGTCAGTGGAACTGCTGTGATTTCCTTTGGATTTGGAGCAAATTCCACATAGGTTTCATCTACCATCACAAAGATACCATATTGCAGGCAGACATCCAGAATGCGGCGCATCTGGCGGTAGGTGATAGCAGAAGAAGTTGGATTGTTTGGGTTGCAGAGAACCAGCAAATCCAACTGGTCACTCAAATGACGGCAGAAATCCTCCACATCCATCTGGAAATTATTTTCTTCTCTCAGCGGATAATAAAGGGTAGTTCCTCCGCCCAGGGTAATTTCTCTTTCATATTCAGAGTAGGTAGGTCCCAGAATCAAAGCTTTTTTTGGGTGTCTTGTCTGGATAAATAAAGAAATCAGTTCGGTAGAACCATTTCCTACGATTACATTTTCCATCTGTGTTCCGGCGTAAGCTGCCATTTCTTTACGAAGGGCGGTGTACTCTCTGTCTGGATAAGATGTGATGGCATCCAGATTTTCCGCCAGTGTGGAACGAAGTTTGTAAGAAATGCCAAGTGGATTGACATTGGCACTGAAACTAACGATAGATTCTTTTTTTATATGGTAAACCTGTTCGATTGCTTCCAGGTCGCTTCCATGAAAATGATCTTTATGTTTTATCATAATCTTCCTCTTTTCTTGCAAGGGTGTTTTTGTTAGTGTATAATTTATAGGAATACAACCTATTATAAATAGAACAAAAAAATAGTCAAGATAAAAGATAACAGGAGCAGGTGGATACTTTGAAAAGAAGAATGGAACAATTGATCAACGGAAGATTTGAATATGAAGTACCTGAACTGATCCTCTCAGAACGAGAAATTGTGATAGATACAAAAGTAGGGGAGAATTATCGGGGAGAATTGTTTGTCGGTGCGGCAGACAATCGACGAATCAAAGGGATGGTAATGTCTTCGGACAGAAGATTATTGCTGGCAAAAGAAAAATTTTCAGGAACGGCTGTATGCATCGTTTTTGGTGTGGATGTGAAGGGG
>JAXJUX010000196.1:0-11215 GCA_036308845.1 Ruminococcus sp. | reverse complement strand
TTTTTGCTTTGACCAGATGGTCCGGGCAAAATGTGCAGGAAAATTCAAATACGTCCAAAATATTCATTTATTGCGTAAACTTGTGGGCAAAAGAGACAAATATTATTGTCTAAGTCCAAGCCAGTAGGACTAAGATAAAATTTGTGGTCACAGCCGCAAAAATACCATCATCCACAACTCAAAACAAGCCAAATCATTTACCTCATCATCTCCACAAATAGTGGAGGGTAATTCAAGATGTTCATAAAAAGTCGTAATAGGTAACTATTTGTATACGATTTGTGCATTTAAGAGATTGATGTATCCGAAGGTTGTTATATAATAAAAGTAACGATAATACTTGTGCGGAAAAAAGATAGGAGGGATGCAGAAATGGCCAAAATGGTAATCAATCCGAACAAAGAACTCAGCAAGATCAATGCGGAAATTTATGGACATTTTTCTGAGCATTTGGGACGTTGTATTTATGAAGGAATTTATGTAGGGGAGGATTCTCCGATTCCAAATACCAATGGGATGCGTAACGATGTGGTAGAGGCGTTGAAAGAAATCAAACTTCCAGTCCTTCGCTGGCCGGGTGGTTGTTTTGCTGATGAATATCATTGGATGGACGGCATTGGTCCAAAGGAAAAAAGAAAGAAAATGATCAATACCCACTGGGGCGGAGTCGTAGAAGATAATAGTTTCGGTACACACGAATACTTTGAATTGTGCCGCCAGTTAGGATGTAAAACATATATCAACGGCAATCTGGGAAGCGGAACTGTTCGTGAAATGTCGGAATGGGTAGAATATATGACCTTTGACGGCGTATCGCCACTGGCTGAATTGAGAAAAGAAAATGGTCACGAAGAACCATGGAAAATAGATTATTTTGGTGTAGGAAATGAAAACTGGGGATGCGGCGGCAACATGAATCCGGAATATTATGCCAATGAATACCGCAGATACCAGACATATGTGAGAGATTATCATCAGGATTACCAGATTCAGAAGATTTGCTGCGGAGCAAATGTGGATGATTACGAATGGACGCAGGAAGTATTGCATACCTGTTTCAAACATTCTGATCCGAAAATGCATGGATTTATGCATGGATTGTCACTGCATCATTATACGTTCCCGAAAACATGGGAAGTAAAGGGAAGTGCGACAGATTTTGATGAAACAGAATGGTACGAGACTTTATATAAAACATTTTATATGGATACGTTGATTCGCCGTCACAGTGCGATCATGGATCAATACGACCCGGATAAGCAGATTGGCATGATTGTGGACGAATGGGGAAGCTGGTATAACGTAGAACCGGGAACCAATCCGGGATTTTTGTATCAGCAAAATACCATGCGAGATGCATTGATTGCGGGTATCAATCTGAATATTTTCAATAAACATTCTGACCGTGTGAAAATGGCAAATCTGGCGCAGACCGTAAATGTATTGCAGGCTGTCATTTTGACAGAAGGTGAAAAAATGGTGAAAACACCAACTTGGCATGTGTTCCGCATGTATCGGGAACATCAGGAAAATATGCTGGTGGATTCCTGGATGGAAACAGAAATGATCGGTGTGGAGGATGAATTCCAGATTCCAAACCTGACCGAATCAGCCTCTGTGGATGAACAGGGAACCATGCATATCACCGTTACCAATCAGTCTTTGGAAAATGCATATCCAATGGATGTGACAATTCTGGATAAAAAGGTTGCTTCTGTCTGTGGACAGATTGTTCACGAAAAGATGGATGCAAAAAATACATTTGATGAACCGGAATGCGTACAGTATAAAGCATTTGAGGATGTAACGATTACAGAACAGGGACTGACATTTACCATTCTGCCATGCAGCGTTGTCGCTTTGCAGGTTACATTTGAAGATTAGGTTTAACACATGAATACACGGATTTGTAAAAAATGCCTGCTTCGGGATTTGCCGCAGGAGGAAACTTTCCGGACGATGCGGGAGTATATCGCTAACTTGCCAGAGGAAGATAAAGTGGAGGAAAGCGTATACGAAGAACGTTTGAAAACATGTGTGCAGTGCGAGAAATTTCTTGCAGGAATGTGCAGAATCTGCGGATGTTATGTAGAAATGCGGGCAGCAATGAAAGTACGGCACTGTCCGGGGATTCCGAGCCAGTGGTAGGGTGAAAATTCAAAGAGTAAAAATATATATAAAGAGAGGGTAAGCATATGATAGCAAAAAAAAATTATAAGTTTTGGTTTTGTACAGGTTCTCAGGATTTGTACGGGGATGAATGTCTGGCAAATGTAGCAGAACATTCCAGAATTATTGTGGAAAAATTGAACGCATCAGGCGTGCTTCCATATGAAATCGTATGGAAACCAACATTGATCACAAACGAACTAATCAGAAAAACATTTAACGAAGCAAATATGGATGAAGAATGTGCAGGTGTTATCACATGGATGCACACATTTTCACCAGCAAAATCATGGATTTTGGGATTACAGGAATTCAGAAAACCATTGATGCATCTGCATACACAGTTCAATGAAGAAATTCCATATGATTCTATCGATATGGATTTCATGAATGAAAATCAGTCTGCACATGGAGACAGAGAATATGGTCATATCGTGTCTCGTATGGGAATCGAAAGAAAAGTAATCGTTGGCCACTGGGCAAATGAAAGAGTACAGAAAAGAATCGCTTCCTGGATGAGAACAGCTATCGGCATCATGGAAAGCAGCCATATCCGTGTTATGAGAATTGCAGACAACATGAGAAACGTAGCAGTTACCGAAGGTGATAAAGTCGAAGCACAGATCAAATTTGGCTGGGAAATCGATGCATACCCGGTAAATGAAATTGCAGAAGCGGTTCAGACAGTAGCAAAAGGTGACGTAGATGCGCTGGTAGAAGAATATTACAGCAAATACGATATTTTACTGGAAGGCAGAGATCCGGAAGAATTCAAACGCCACGTAGCCGTACAGGCACAGATTGAACTTGGATTTGAACATTTCCTGGAAGAAAAGAATTATCAGGCAATCGTTACACATTTTGGTGATCTTGGTTCTTTGCAGCAGCTTCCAGGTCTGGCTATTCAGCGACTGATGGAAAAAGGTTATGGATTCGGCGGAGAAGGTGACTGGAAGACAGCAGCAATGGTTCGTTTGATGAAAATCATGACAGCCGGCATGAAAGATGCAAAAGGAACTTCCTTCATGGAAGACTATACATACAATCTGGTTCCAGGAAAAGAAGGTATCCTGCAGGCACATATGTTGGAAGTGTGTCCAACAGTTTCCGAAGGTCCAATCGCAATCAAGGTAAATCCATTGTCTATGGGAAATCGTGAAGATCCTGCAAGACTGGTATTTACATCTAAGACAGGACCAGCTATCGCAACATCTTTAGTTGATATGGGAAATCGTTTCCGTCTGATCATCAATGAAGTGGATTGTAAGAAAGTGGAAAAACCAATGCCAAAACTGCCAGTAGCAACAGCATTCTGGACTCCACAGCCAAATCTGGAAACAGGTGCAGAAGCATGGATTCTGGCTGGCGGCGCGCACCATACCGCATTTTCTTATGACCTGACAGCAGAACAGATGGGAGACTGGGCAAATGCAATGGGAATCGAAGCGGTTTACATTGACAAAGATACAACCATTCGCCGATTCAAACAGGATCTGATGCTGGGAAATATTTTCTATAGATAAGAGGATTTGTTATGTTAGAACAATTGAAAAAAGAAGTTTACGAAGCAAATATGCTGCTTCCAAAATACAATCTGGTGACATTTACCTGGGGAAATGTCAGCGGCATTGACCGGGAAAGCGGATTGTTTGTCATCAAACCAAGCGGGGTAGAATATGACAAATTAAAACCAGAAGATATGGTAGTCGTGGATTTACAGGGAAATAAGGTGGAAGGCGAATACAATCCTTCTTCCGATACGGCAACGCATGTGGTTTTGTATAATCGTTTCCCAAATATCAAAGGCGTGGTACATACCCATTCTTCCTGGGCGACCAGTTGGGCGCAGGCAGGACGTTCCATTCCATGTTACGGAACGACACATGCAGATTACATCTATGGTGAAGTGCCATGTGTGCGCAACCTGACCAAAGAAGAAATCGAAGAAGCCTACGAGCTGAACACAGGAATTCTGATTGCCGATGATTTTGAAGAAAATCATAGAGATTATGTGGCAACACCAGCGGTACTTTGCAAAAACCATGGGGTATTTACCTGGGGAAAAAATGCACACGATGCGGTACACAATGCAGTAGTCGTGGAAGAATGTGCAAAAATGGCAGCCCGCTGTGAAATGCTCAATCCACAGGTGATGCCTGCACCACAGGAATTGCAGGATAAACATTACTATCGCAAACATGGAGCAAATGCTTATTATGGGCAGATAAAGAAATAGAGATTGATTATGGGAAAGTCCATCTGGGCCGGGAGGTTCGGGTGGATTTTTCTTTGAGTTTACCAGTGACATTTGCTTTGGAACGGCTCGCTTGGATGTATTTCATTTTTTCTTTTGATTTTGCTCGTGACATTTGCTTTGAACTGGTTCAATTGGACTCATTGCGTATTTTTGGGATATATTGTCCGAAATTTTGGCTAAAATATATGATTTGGACTTATATAGATTTCTTGTTTCATGTTGCCCATAAAATAACAGAATAGCGTGTGATTTTGGACGTATATGATATTTTTGAAATATGTTGCCCGTTTTTGTGGTAAATTGTGGACAATTTCAGAAGAAAAAATGAAATACGTCCAAGCTGACCGGTTCAAAGTAAAAGTAACGGGCAAAATCAAAGGAAAATTGAAGATAAGTCCGCTCAAGCCAGTCCAAAGCAAAAGTTACGGGCAAATTTAAAAGAAAATTGTAAATGCGCCCAACGCCAAGACCCAAATTGCCTTCAAAAACAACAATAATAGAATGTTTGACAAACAGATAAAAGTTAGTGTATACTACCTATGATGTTAGTGAAAACTAACATTTTTTTAAAAATAAGAGATTAGACAGAACTAATCAAGAATACATAGGAAAGGTATAAGCGATTATGATGATAAACAAACGACTGATCAACGAGGTCAGTGAAAGTAAAAAGTATATCGCCGGCAATGTAGCGCTGCAATGGTGTTCGCTTGGAGCAAATATTGCGATGATGACCAGTATCACGCAGTTGCTTGGGAAGCTTTATGAGCATCAGGCGGACAGCAAAGATATTTATGTGACAGCTTTTGTCGCTCTGTTTGCATTGGTGGTTCGTTTTGGTTGTGCGACAGGCGCTTCCAGAATGGGGTATTTATCCTCTAAAACGGTGAAAAAAAGTCTGCGTGAAAAGATATATCAAAAGTTATTGCAGCTTGGAACCAGTTACAAGGAACATGTGCAGACGTCGGAAGTGGTACAGGTTGCTGTCGAGGGTGTAGACCAGTTGGAGACGTATTTTGGGGCATATCTGCCGCAATTTTTCTATGCCATGCTGGCACCGCTTACTTTATTTGTCTATTTGAGTTTTATTAATTTGCCGTCGGCAATCGTACTTTTGGTTTGTGTGCCATTGATTCCGGTTTCTATTGCAGCAGTTCAGACCTGGGCGAAAAAATTGCTGGCAAAATATTGGGGACAATATACACAGTTGGGCGATACATTTTTGGAAAACCTGCAGGGTCTCACCACGTTGAAGATTTATCAGGCCGATGATTTTAAAAATCAGGAAATGAATGAAGAATCCGAGAAATTCCGAAAAATCACGATGAAGGTTCTGACGATGCAGTTAAATTCCATTACGATTATGGATTTGATCGCATATGGCGGTGCAGCATTGGGTGTAATCATGGCAGCAACACAGTATCGTGGAGGGGCAATTTCGTTTGCACAGGCATTATTGATTATTTTATTGGCGGCGGATTTCTTTATTCCGATGCGCCAGTTGGGGTCTTTTTTCCATATTGCGATGAATGGGATGGCAGCCAGTGACAAAATTTTCCGTTTGCTGGATTTGCCACAGAAAAAACAGGGAACAAAAGAAGTTCCGTCTGATGGAACGATGGAAATGAATCATCTTTGCTTTTCCTATGACGGAGAGCGTCAGATTTTGAAAGATGTTACCATGAAATTTCCACAGGGCAGTTTTACAGCAATTGTCGGAGAAAGTGGATGCGGAAAATCAACGATAGCTTCGATTTTGATGAAAAAGAATCAAATGTACACAGGAGATGCGAGCATTGGCAGTATTTCCCTGCAGGAAATTTCCGAAGACAATTTGTTAAAAAATATGACGTACGTCAGCCATCAGAATTATTTGTTCAAAGGAACCGTCAGAGAAAATCTCCTGATGGGAAATCCAAACGCCAGTGAAGAAGAGTTGTGGAGTGTTCTGGAACAGGTCAACCTAGCAGCCTTTTTGGAAAGTGAACAGGGATTGGATACGCCGCTTTTAGAAATGGGCTCTAATTTCTCCGGTGGTCAGCGTCAGAGACTGGCACTTGTCAGAGCACTTTTGCATGACAGTCCGATTTATATTTTTGATGAAGCGACTTCCAATATTGATGTGGAAAGTGAAAATGACATTGTGAAAAAGATTCTGGAATTGGCACAGATCAAAACAGTGATCATGATTTCACATCGTCTGGCGAATGTAGTTTCAGCAGACAACATTTATGTACTGGAACAGGGCACAGTGAAAGAACAGGGTTCTCATCAGCAGTTGTTACAGGCAAATGGAACTTATGCCAATATGTGGAATACGCAGATGGATTTGGAAAATATCGGAAAGGAAGGTGTGTAAGGATGAAAAGACGAAGTGGATTTGTAGTTATGAAAGGCCTAATCGGTCTTGTGAAACCACTGACAGGATACATGTTGTTAGCAATCCTGATGGGGTTGATTGGTCATCTTTGTGCATCGTTCATTACGATATTTGGTGCATATGCTTTGTTGGAATTACTTGGATTTTCCGTACCGCTTTCTTTAAAAATGATATTTGTAAGTGTATGCGTGTTTGCGATTTTGCGCGGATTTTTGCGTTATGCGGAACAATCCTGTAATCATTTTATTGCGTTTAAACTGTTGGCGCTGATTCGAGATAAAGTTTTTCAGGCACTGAGAAAATTGTGTCCGGCGAAGCTGGAAGGACGCGATAAAGGGGATTTGATTTCGGTGATTACTTCTGATATAGAACTTTTGGAAGTATTTTATGCACATACCATTTCTCCGATTGCCATTGCATTTTTATTTACGATTGTGATGTGTTGTTATATCGGAAGTTTCCATTGGGCGTTAGGGATTCTGGCGTTGGCAGCTTACGCAGTTGTGGGCGTTGTGATTCCATTGGTTATCTCGAAAGTCAGTGGTGATGATGGTATGAAATTTCGTAAAAAATCCGGTGAACTCAGTGCGTTTGTATTGGACAGTTTGAGAGGACTTTCTGAAATCCTCCAATATCATCAAGGGATGCAGCGTTTGGAACAGATGAATGAGAAAACAGACCAGCTTTCCAAAGATGAAGAACGCATGAAAAAAATAACGGGACGCAACATGGCGTTTACCAATACTGTGATTTTACTGTTTGACTTAGCGATGTTATTTATTTCTGCATGTATGTATCAGATGGGCATGGTAGATTTTACAGGTGTGCTTTTGACGACAGTTGCCCTGATGAGTTCCTTTGGTCCGGTGATCGCGCTGGCCAATCTGGGAAGTACTTTGCAAAATACTTTTGCAGCAGGAAATCGTGTTCTGGATATTCTGGAAGAAATACCTGTGGTAGAGGAAATCACCGGGCAGAAAACGGTGGAATTTCATGGTGCAAGTGCTGAGCTGGTGACATTTACGTATGGGTCTGACAATATTCTTTCGGATGTGTCTGTGGAGATTCCTGAAAATCAGATTGTAGGAATCGTAGGTCGAAGCGGCAGCGGAAAATCTACGTTATTGAAATTGTTGATGCGCTTTTGGAATGTGCAACAGGGAAAAGTAGCAATTTCCAACACGAGTGTAAATGAGATTAACACATCAAATCTTCGTGATATGGAGAGCTTTATGACACAGGAAACGCATCTGTTTCATGACAGTATTCGCAATAATATCAAAATTGCCAAGCTGGATGCGACAGAGGAAGAAATCATAAATGCCTGCAAAAAAGCAGCAATCCATGATTTTATCATGAGCCTGCCAAATGGATACGACACGGCAGTTGGAGAGTTGGGAGACACTCTTTCCGGTGGTGAAAGACAGAGAATCGGTTTGGCACGTGCGTTTTTGCATGATGCACCGCTGATGCTTCTGGACGAACCGACCAGTAATCTGGACAGTTTGAATGAGGCGATGATATTGAAAGCACTGAAAGAACAAAGAGATGGGAAATCGATCGTACTGGTATCTCATCGAGCATCCACCATGCGAATCGCTGATCAGGTGTATTGTGTGGAAAATGGGAGAATGAGTTAAAAATTTTGTGGAAAAATGTATTGGATGGAGGAAAGAACGTGAAAAAAGTATTTTATATTGTGTTAGGATGTGTTGGACTTGGAGTTGGAGCGGTAGGAGCAGTGATGCCTTTACTGCCGGCCTTTCCATTTTTGCTGTTGGCTGCATATTGCTTCGCAAAAAGTTCAGAAAAGCTGCATACCTGGTTTGTAGGAACAAAATTGTATAAAAATAATCTGGAAAGCTACGTGCAGGGAAAAGGCATGACAAAAAAGACAAAAATCCGAATCATGGTTACTGTTACCATTCTGATGAGCATCGGATTCATTATGATGCATCAGGTTGCGGTGGGACGAATCGTGTTGAGTCTCGTTTGGATTTTCCATATTTTATATTTTGTGTTTGGGGTGAAGACGCTGCAGGAAGCGTAGGAATAGGAAAAAATTAGAGTTAAAATAGAAAAATACAATTGAAATAAGTAAAAAAATCAATCGTGAAAATTTGCGATTGATTTTTTTGTTGTAAAATTTAATGTTGACATAGCCGTACGGCAAAGAATATAATCAATATAAATAAATTTAGTCGAACGGCATAATTTTTGAAGATGAATAAAAAATTAGCCGAACGGCATATATCGGAGGGATCATGAAAATAACGGATTCAAAGTCATTGGGGCAGGCAATCAGAATAAGAAGAAAAGAATTGAATTATACACAGGCATACTTAGCAGAATTTACAGGACTTTCTGTAACATTTATTTCTGATTTAGAACGCGGGAAACCAACTGCAGAGATTGAGAAAACGATTCGATTGATAAATATTTTAGGTATGGATTTGCTGGTTGAAAGAAGGGGATAATGATATGAGAAGATTATCTGTGTTTATTGAAATAAATGGAGAGAGCGTATACGTAGGTGAAATTGCAGGTGAAGATTCGAATGATGCTTGTTTTACATACGCAGATACTTATATAGAAAATCCAGAATATCGTGCCATATCTATCGGACTTCCATTGGAAGAAAAAGTATTTGATGCACAACGTACCAGAATCTTTTTTGAAGGATTGTTGCCAGAAGGATTTACAAGAAGATGTGTGGCTGAATGGATGCACATGGATGAAAATGATTATGTGTCCATTTTGGCAGGGTTAGGTCGTGAATGTTTAGGTGCAATCAAAATTGTAGATGAGTCTGATGAAGTAATGAAGCCGGAGTATCGTGAACTTACTGCGGAAGAAGTATATGCACTTGCCAGTGAAGGCGCAACAGAATCGGCAGAATTGGTTACAAAATCTCATTTGTCACTAACCGGTGCATCTGGAAAAGTTGGTTTATATTTTGATGATAAAGAAGAAAAATGGTATTTGCCAATTGGTGAGGCACCTAGCACGCACATTGTGAAGCAGAGTCATGTGAGATTGAAGAGGATTGTTGCAAATGAGCAGCTGTGTCTTCTGACAGCAAAAAACTTAGGAATTGAAATTTCGGAAAGTTTTATTATTACTACGGATGGTGAAGATGAGACAGTACTTTTTGCAACAAAACGATATGATCGAAAATTTACTGAATCTGATAAGATGTTGAATGGTATGCCAGTACCACGCAGACTTCATCAGGAAGATTTTGCTCAGGCACTAGGGATTGCGGCATCTAATAAATACGAAAAGAACAACGAAGGGTATTTGAAGAAACTTTTTGAAGTACTTCGTTCACATTCCACAGATCCAATGACAGATTCATTAAAGTTATGGGATATTTGCGTTTTTAACTATCTGATAGGAAATACGGACAATCATATTAAGAACCTTTCTTTGCTGTACAGTGAAGATTTAAAAAGTGTTCGCTTAGCTCCGGCATATGATATTGTAAGCACGATGATTTATAAGAGCAGTACAGAAAATATGGCGCTTAGCATCGGAGGTGTTTGTGATATTAATGAAATTACGAGAACATCTTTCAAAAAAGCAGCATCTCAAGTTGGAATTGGCCAGAAAATGGCTATGAAGCGATTTGATACTATGGTAAACAGATTTTTGACCGCAATCAATCTGGCGAAGGAAGAACTGAAAGAACAGGGATTTGAACATGTGGAACAGATTTACGAAATGATTATGGAAAAAGGCGGAATTAGGAAAGAAATAGATATCGGGTGGGACTTGAGATAAGGTCAGTGAATAAGAAAATTAAAATTTTACGGTAAATATTAATTAAAAAATGGTTGATTATAAACGAAAGAAGAGGATTCAAAATGAGTGAACAAAATAAAATTGAAAAAGAAGTTGCGTTAGAAAGTATTATTACATCTGCTGTGCAGATTCCAGGAGTTAAAGTAAGTCGGGATAAATTCTTGGCGGAAACATTTGTAAATGAAAATCTGCCTATTCAAGATGTATTGGATATGGGTCCTGTGGCTGCAGGGATTTCACAAGAAAGATTAACGGCTATTGCGAATAAGTTGATTTTGAAAAGAACGAGTCAGTCATCAATTGCCTCATTTGCCGCTGGTATTCCGGGGGGTTTAGCAATGGCAGCAACAATACCGGCTGATGTATTACAGTTTTTTGGTATGGCGTTGAGATTAGCACAAGAAGTATCGTATTTATATGGTGCTCAGGATCTTTGGAAAGATGGACAAATAGACGATGAAAAAGTAAAAAATCAACTATTATTGTATTGTGGTGTCATGTTTGGTGTTTCTGGAGCTGTTTCTGGTGTACGTGTGCTTTCTGTACAGATTGCGAAGACTACGCTAAAGAAATTGCCACAGAAAGCATTAACTAAGACATTTTGG
>JAXJUX010000195.1:0-4147 GCA_036308845.1 Ruminococcus sp. | reverse complement strand
GCAGTTAGCACTTAGTTGAAGACGAACGGCCTGTCTTTGGAATTGCATAGGAATACATACGGAGTCCATCTCCGAATTACAAATAAGCAAGAATATTTTAGTGTCAGCAGCTAAAAATTATGATATACTAGATATAATAAGCACGAATTGTTGGATAATTTCCATACAATCATCGATTTGGTAAAAAACAGACACATCGGAGGAATCAAAGTGAAATTAATATCATGGAATGTAAATGGATTGAGAGCCTGTGTGACAAAAGGTTTTCTTGATTTTTTTAAGGAGATAGATGCAGATGCCTTTTGCCTGCAGGAGACGAAGCTGCAGGAAGGTCAGATCAATCTGGAATTGGATGGATATTATCAGTATTGGAATTACGCAGTGAAAAAAGGATATTCAGGAACTGCTATTTTTGTAAAAGAAGAACCATTGTCAGTGGCTTATGGGATTGGAATCGAGGAACATGATCAGGAAGGTCGTGTGATTACTCTGGAATATCCAGAATATTATTTGATAACGGTCTATACGCCGAATTCACAAAATGAATTGGCAAGATTGGATTATCGTATGCAGTGGGAGGACGATTTCCTTGCCTATCTGAAAAAACTGGAAGAAAAGAAGCCTGTCATTTTCTGTGGGGATCTGAATGTGGCCCACAAAGAGATTGATTTGAAAAATCCAAAAACCAATCGCAGAAATGCAGGATTTACTGATGAAGAACGAGGTAAATTTACACAAGTGATCGAAGCAGGATTTATTGATACGTTCCGTTATTTCTATCCGGATATGGAACAGATTTATTCCTGGTGGTCTTATCGGTTTAAAGCTCGTGAGAAGAATGCAGGGTGGCGTATTGACTACTTCTGTGTTTCGGATGTATTAAAAGAAAAATTGCAGGATGCCAAAATCCATACACAGATTTTGGGTTCTGATCATTGCCCTGTGGAGTTAGACATAGAATTATAGGAGGAAACGCCTATGTCAAGTACAGAAAATAAATGGGAAGTTCGCCCTGGAAATCCTACTTGTCTGGGAACTACAAGAACCTGGGACGGATATAATTTTACAATCAAAAACAGTGAAAAGAAAGCGATTGAAATTGCATTTTATAAAGAGGATGAAACACCGGTGGAACGGATTGTGATACCGGAGGAATATAGCATCGGGGATCTGTATTCTATCGAAATCTTGAAAAAAGATCTGCATGAATATGAATATATGTATTATATGGACGAAGAACCATATACGGATATGTATGCAAGACTTACCTGTGGAAGAGAATGTTTTGGCAGTAAAGTCGATTCTGTGAATGGTATGCGAAGCAAGGTGTTGCAGGAAGCATCCGTATGCGAGTTGGATGAATATATACCGTATGAGCAAATGCTGGTATACAAAGTTCATACCAGAGGCTACACCATGCAGAAAGATTCTGGCGTGGAACATAAAGGTACATTCCTTGGTTTGATTGAGAAAATTCCATATTGGAAAGAACTGGGTGTGACCACTTTGGAGCTGATGCCGGTATATGATTTTCTGGAGTATCCGATGAAAAAGAAAATCAAATCCCCGATCAATTATTGGGGCTATACAGGTGGATTTTATTTTTCACCAAAAGCATCTTATGCAGTAAAACAGCCGGATGTGGAACTGAAACAGTTGATTTCAGAACTTCATAAAAATGGCATGGAATGTCTGCTGGAATTTTATTTTTCTGAGGATGTAACTCCTGATCTGGCATTGCAGATTCTTAGGTTTTGGAAAATGGAATATAAAGCAGATGGATTTGTATTGCGAAATGGACAAAAATGGATGGAATTGTTTGCAAAAGATGCCATTTTAGCTGATACGAAAATTATTGGTTCTGAATGGGATGCAGATACGCTGGGAATGGTGGATATTCCGGTACCGCGTCGTCTGGGAGAATACAATGTGGAATTCCAGAAAACGATGCGTCGCTTTTTAAAAGGTGATGAAAATCAGATTGCGGATTTCCAGTATTTTAATAGAAGAAATCCAGCTACATTCGGATGTTTACATTCTATTACGAATCATGATGGATTTACATTGGCAGATTTGGTTTCCTATAACTGGCGTCATAACGAAGGAAATGGCGAAAACAACCAGGATGGACCAGAAGAAAATCATAGCTGGAACTGTGGAGAAGAAGGTCCTGCAAAGACAAAACAAGTGAAGGAATTGCGTCAGCGCCAGATGCGAAATGCGATGTTGCTTCTTCTGCTTAGCCAGGGAACGCCTGTTATTTATGGTGGTGATGAATTTGGCAACAGTCAGAAAGGTAACAATAATGCATATTGTCAGGACAATGAAATCGGTTGGGTGGATTGGTCACAAAAAGAAGAAATGGAACCATTTACCACATTTGTAAAAGAAATCATTGCTTTCCGTAAAAATCATCCGATTTTGCATATGCCTTACGAACTGGTAAAACTGGATTTGAAGGGATACGGCTGGCCGGAAATTTCCTATCATTCAGAGTCAGCGTGGGTATCCAATACAGAAAATTACAGCCGCCAAATTGGAATTCTGTATTGTGGAACATATGCGAAGGATATTTATGGAAAAGAAGACGCTTTGATTTATGTGGCTTACAATATGTATTGGGCAGAGCATAAACTGGCACTTCCGGATTTGCCGGAACATAAGAACTGGTATGTGGCAATCAATTCGGGCCAGCCGGCAGAAGAAGCTGTTTTTGAAGCTGGAAAGGAAATGAAAATTACCGATAAAAAATATATCCGGATGCAGGGAAGAACGATTATTGTGTTGATTGGAAAGTAGGTTGATCATGAATATTTGGGGACATTTTAAGACAATTACAGCTCATAAATTATTAGTTATGAAATATTGCTTCAAAATCGGATTATACAAACAGGGGCTTTTACACGATTTGTCCAAATATGCACCGTCAGAGTTTCTGGTTGGCGCAAGATATTATCAGGGAACCAGAAGTCCGAATAATGCCGAAAGAGAAGATACGGGCGTATCTACTGCATGGATGCACCACAAAGGCAGAAATAAACACCATTTTGAATATTGGGTAGATTATGGAATCGGGGCAGAACATGCCATTGAAGGAATGCCGATGCCAAGAAAATACATTGCAGAAATGGTAATGGACCGCATCAGTGCTTCCTATAACTATCATCCGGATACATATACCGACAATGCACCGTTGGAATATTACAATAAGAGCAAAGATGAATTGTGGTTTATCCATGAGGATACGAAGGAACAGTTGGAATATCTGCTCAAAATGCTGGCGAAAAAAGGAGAGGATTATACACTGCGCTATATCAAAGAGGTGTATTTGAAAGGGAAAGGCAGATTTGCATCCAAAGGGGATACATATACCAAAGAGCCTTGGAATCTGGAAAAAGCTAAGAGCAGAAAAGAAAAGCATGTAGAAATATAGAAAAATGGTTGGGAAATGCGGGTATCAGAAGATGCTCGCTTTTTCCTTTCGTAGGAAATTTTCAGAATTTCCTATGAAAGGAAAACCACTAGAGGATTGCACTGAGGCGGAATAGAAGACTGCGTCCCGCCTCAGGCGAAGAATCTCGCTATGCGAGATTCTATCTGAGTTCTCTTATACATTGACGACATCTGAAAAATCATTTATTATAATAGGAAATGTCATTACGAAATCAGAGGAGAAATATTCCCATGAATATTATCAATATTGAACATATAAGCAAAATTTTCGGAGAGAAAGTGGTCTTTGATGATGCGTCTTTTGGGATTCATCAGGGAGACAAAATCGGTATCATTGGTATCAATGGTACAGGGAAGACAACATTATTGAAAATGATTGCCGGTCTGGAAGAACCGGATGAAGGGCAGATTATCCGTCACAACAACCTGAAAATCGCCTATTTGCCGCAAAATCCCGTATTTCCGGCAGATGCGACCGTGATGTCCTATGCACAGGACAGTGAAGCGGAATGGAAGGTGCAGAGCAATCTGAGTCAGCTTGGGATTACAGATTATGAAACCAAGATTGAACATATGTCCGGTGGACAGCGAAGAAAAATTGCCCTGGCAAAAGTGTTGGCAACGGATTTTGACGTATTGCTTCTGGACGAGCCGACCAACCATTTGGACGAAGCCATGATCAACTGGCTGGAAG
>JAXJUX010000194.1:0-9374 GCA_036308845.1 Ruminococcus sp. | reverse complement strand
GTATTATCCCCTTTCTGGGTGATCATCTGTTTTTCCTGAATTGGACTAACCCCATCCTTTGGATAAAATACAATGATTTTTGTTCCTTCTACATCCGCAAAACCTGCCAAAGCAGCTTTTCCTGTATCACCGGATGTTGCAGTCAAAATAACAATATCATTTTTAACGTTGTTTTTCTTAGCTGCTGTTGTCATCAAATAAGGCAAAATAGACAATGCCATATCTTTAAATGCAATCGTTGCGCCATGGAACAATTCCAGGAAATAAGCATCATCTGCTTTTTTCAGTGGTGCGATTGCTGTTGTATCAAATTTTTCATCATATGCATGAGAAATACAGTATTTCAATTCTTCTTCTGTAAAATCGGTAAGAAAACGGCTCATTACTTCAAAAGCCACTTCCTGATAGGACATTTCAGCCAGTTTTTCCACTGGAATATCCAATGTAGGAATCTGATCTGGAACAAACAATCCTCCATCTACTGCTAATCCCTGTAAAATTGCTTTTGATGCAGTAACTGCTTCCCCTGCTCCTCTGGTACTTCTGTACATTAATTCCATAATATTCACGTCTCCTCATTCTTCTTCCATTATTATATAGCTATCCGACAATTTTTTCCGAATGCCGGTCACTTTTTCATGGTAAATCGTTATAGTATCGTATTATAGCATAGCAACCCTTTTCTGGCAATCAAAAATATTAATAAGATTTACAAACATCTACCCATTCTTTGTAATTTGAATATGCTTCCATCTGTTCTATATTCAGTTCGATTGCACTATTACTGCTTCCACATGCTGGAAAAACCGTTGTGAAGCGTTTTAAAGATTCATCCAGATAAACCGTAACATTTTCCTTGATTCCAAAAGGACAAACACCGCCAACTGCATGTCCGATCAGTTCTTCTACCTGCGGTGCCGGAATCATTTTGGCTTTGGTATGAAACATTCCTTTAAATTTGCTGTTATCCACCTTTACATCTCCGGCAGTTACAATCAAAATCGGTTCATCATGTACCAGAAAAGACATTGTTTTTGCAATGCGTTCCGGTTCACAATGCAGTGCGGCGGCGGCTAATTCTACCGTAGCACTGGATACTTCAAATTCCTGTACCTGATTCTCCATTCCAAACTGAGAAAAATACTGTTTTACTTTATCTATCGCCATGTTGTTTTCCTCCATTTATTTCAATTTTTCTTTTGTATTTTAACGCTTTACTTCTTTAAAGAAACTTTTTGTATTTTAGCACAGATAGACAAAATAGACAATCGTTATTTCCATAAGAAATTACGATTGTCTGTTTTCTCTTTTCCTTTTGACACCGGTATCATTCAAATACCCACATATTTTTGATTTGACTTTGAATAGATGCAAAATCCCATAATTTTTCGGACCGCTCTTTGCTATTTGGATCATTGACTTTTATTTTCCCATTTTCCACTCCGGTAAATACAATATAATGTCCATTATCTGTAAAATCACCTTCTCCCATAATACTGATGATTGGTTTTCCCTGTTGCAGATACTGAAGAACCGTTTCTTCGTGCAAAGGTACTTCTTTGGAATACAATCCCAGCTTCCCAGCACCTTCGGACATCAGTTCCCAGGATGTTCCATGCCCGGAAACGCAATATCCATTTCTAACGGAGAATTGGGCAATCGCAAGCGGAGTAAGTTCCGGATCATTCAAAAGATAAGAAGCCACCATAGATAGACAAGTCGGCCCACATCCAGTAAGTCCAATCACATTATCTCCATATATATAATATCCCCATCGCTCATCCCACTGCATCAACAACGGCATTTCACCGTCAATTTCTGTCTCCTCCAATGCAGAATAAGAATACGTATCTTTTTTCAATGGATAATCCAGTACAAATTGTTCTGTTTCAGAATTTTTTCTCAAAAGTTCTATCAGTTCTTCCGGATATTCCGATACATCAAAATTATGTTCTTTGGCATACGTTTCCAGTTTCTGTTCAATTTCATCGGATGATATTTCTGTCATCTGGATACGCTCCGTTTCTGTATCTTCTTCTATTTCTTCACTTTCCAATACAGTACTGGTAATTTCTTTTTCGTATTTCCTGTCAATGCTGCCTTTTACCTTTAAAAATAATGCCCATGCAAAATAAATCACTAACGCCAGTATGAAAATGCAGATAAATGTCATTATACTGTGCACCACAATTTCTCTTTGTCTTTTTCTTCTTCTTAACCTTCTTCTTGCGCTGTCTGTCATGTTTTCTCTCCTGTCTGATGTAGTTTCGGTTATTTCTTTTTCTAAATCCTAACCGTTCTCTACATCAGAGAAAAAACATTACAGCATCAAAACGCCATCAGCTTTCTGAAGAATTGGATTGTGTTCCTTCCACTACATAAACACTTATCTCTCCAGGATACAGATTACAACTGATTCTTTCATTCCTGATAAAGCATGGGACAACAACTTCCTCTCCTGTTGTTTTATCTATAAAATAAAGAGAAAGTTCCCTGTATCCATCATCATAATCGCTTATCACCTCATCCCACCATATGGAACTATCTGTAAATCCATAGTAATCCGTCATACCTTCTATATCGACATAAATATCCGATACATATGGCATATCAAATGCAACTACCATTCCATCCATGGCATTCAGCAAAAAGTAAAATTTTTCCCCATTCGAATTGGCCGCATAAACACTAAACAATGGATACACTGTATCAAAATCAATATTTACCAGAACCATATAATTTACATGAAACTCTGTAAATGCATCAACATTCATAGCGAATATCTCTATAAATTTTCCTACATTTTCTTTTACCATTGTATAGTCTCGCTGTGATTCATCTACCCCTTTCGCTTCCCTTGAAACCACTTCACCGTTCAGTACTTCCCGTAAAATGGACATTGTTTCTCGATAGCCAATTTCAGAGGAATTCAGCTTAATTTCATCTATTTCATATGTTTTTCTCGTAGTTTTCATTCTGTCATCTTCTGCCTTTGCCATAACCGAAGGAACCATATAGGCAGTCAGAACCAATATACCAATTGCAAGAATTGCAACAATATTTCTTTTATTTTTCACGTCTGCCTCCATTCAAACTTACCGTTACTGTAGTTCCAGCTCCTACTTCACTTTCAAACTGCATGGTACCATGATGAAGCTGCACGATTTTATCACACAGTGCCAGCCCCAAACCTGCACTTCCTGCCTGTCTGGCTCTGGTCTTATCCACACGATAAAATGCCTCTGTTATGTGTTTGAGAGCCTCTTTTGGAATCCCTTTCCCCGTATCCTTTACAGAAATTCTGCATCCCATTTCCAGCATTCGGACTCCAATTTGAATCATCCCGCCTTGTTCCATAGCCTTTTTTGCATTATCCAGCAAATTAATCACAAGGGTTTGAAATAAATCCGGTTCCAACATACACGTACCTTCTTCGACTTCCAGCTGCAGCTGAATGCCAAAATCATCATACGTATGCTGTAAATGCCGCACTACATATTCTGCTAAATGTGCCGGGCTGCACAATTTCAATGCCATTTCTTTTTTGTCCGCCACAAATAAATCCAGCATTTTCAAAGACATATTTTCCAATCGTTTCGCTTCCGTAAATATAAATTCCAATGCATCTTCTTCATCCGATTCACTCAGTTTTTGTGACCGGAGCAAATCCGCATACCCAATGATCGAGGTCATAGGAGTTTTCATCTCATGTGTAAAAGCTCCCATAAACATATCTTTTTGTTCTGCCGATTCTTTTAACAGTGTAATATTTTCCTCTAATTTATCTGCCATTTTGTCAAATTCAATAGACAGAGTTCCGATTTCATCATCTGACTTTATTTTGGTTCGATAAGCCAAATTACCAGCACCAATTTCTTTAGCCGCTTTCGTCAGCTTGCTAAGCGGACGCGTGAGAAACAAAGCCAGAATCCAGGAAATGATTAGCCCCAGCAACGTAATAACCAGAAACGTCTTTTGGAAAACGGCAATCTGTTCTTCCCTCACCTGATAAATCACAGAAAGATTCCTCACCATATCCAGATAATAAACTTTTTGATTCAACGAAAAATGTGTGGTTGTCTGCAGATATTTTTCGCCATTTTCTGCATCAAAATACGTAATTAATACCTGATTTTCTTCTGTCTGATTCACTGCATTGATTGAAATATCCTGCGTTTTATTTTTCTTATACGTATAAATAGTTTCTTCTTCACAGGTCAAAATCAGCATATCATTGGTTTCCTGTTCACTGATATTACTGAGAACAGAAATCAGGTTATCTTCGCTGAACCATTCTCCATCTTCCCCCACAATCTGAACGATTTTCAAAACCAACTCGTTGTTATCTACCGCCTCCTGCTCTTCTTTTTGCATGGAAGCCTGAAAGGTGGTATGCACAAGAACCGCTCCACCAATACTAAACAGAATACAAATCAAAGTAGTTGTCATCAAAACGATTCGTACACGAAAACTCATGGTTTTACCTCCAGACGATATCCTACTTTCTTCACAACTTTCAGTTCCTTTTCCAGACCTGTTTTTTTACGCAATCTCTGTACATGCAAATCTACCGTTTTACTTCCGTATTGCATCTCACCACCCCATACTCTTTCGTATATCTTTTCCCGATAAAGTGCCACATTCGGCGTGCGCAAAAACATACACAACAATTCAAACTCCTTCGGAGTCAACAAAATTTCTTCTCCATCCCGTTCTACTCTCATAGAAGAACAATTTACTGTCAATCCATTAATATGAAAGATTTCTTCTGTCTTTTTATATCTTCGAAGCACAACCTCTACGCGGGCAATCAATTCTGCAATCTCAAATGGCTTCACAATATAATCTTCTGCTCCCATCCGAAGTCCTTTGACACGGTCAGAAACAGCATTTTTCGCAGTCAGGAAGATTACAGGAATTCCCAAATCCTGTATATATTCCATAATTTCAAATCCATCAATCTGCGGAAGCATAACATCCAGCAAAATCAAATCATACGTGCCATTATCTATTTTCTCCAACGCCTCATTTCCATCTTCTGCTGTATCACAAAAATATCCCACATTGGATAGACTGATACGAATCAGGTTGTGGATTGGACGTTCGTCATCTACAATCAAAATTTTTATCATACCAATTGTCCTTTCTATACTTTCTTATATTTTACATCAAAACAGCATCAAATGAGCATCAAAAAGAAAAAAATGCAGACTTACATAATTCCTGTAAGCCTGCATTTCAATTTATTTCCATTTTTTTATTTTGCCAGCAGTTCTTTTAAACGTCTTGCTGCCTCTACCGTATCTTTCGGACTTCCGAATGTGGAAAATCTGAAATATCCTTCTCCGCAAGCTCCAAATCCTTCCCCAGGTGTGCCCACAACCTGAACTTCATGCAGCAAATAATCGAAGAATTCCCAGCTTGTCATGTTTTCCGGGCATTTCATCCAGATATATGGCGCATTTTTACCACCGCAATACCAGATTCCCAGTTCATCCAATGCTTCCATCAGAACTTTTGCATTGTTTTTGTAAACCTGAATATTTTCATGGATTTCTTTTTGTCCTTCTGGTGTAAATACTGCTGCACCGCCTTTTTGGATGATATAGGATACGCCGTTTGTTTTGGTGGTTCTGTTACGCACCCACATATCATGAAGGCTCATGCCATTGCGGTTTAAATCTTCTGGAATCACGGTGTAACCCAGACGAGTTCCTGTAAATCCGGCAGTTTTGGAAAGGGAACAGATTTCGATAGCACATGTTCTTGCTCCGTCCAGTTCAAAAATGCTGTGAGGTAATGTCTCATCCTCAATAAATGCTTCATACGCTGCATCAAAAAGAATCACTGCCCCTTTTCTATTGGCGTAATCTACCCACTCCTGTAATTTTTCTTTGGTATATACTGCACCTGTAGGATTGTTTGGAGAACAAATATACAAAATATCCGCATCGATACTGTCATCCGGTGCTGGTAAGAAGCCATTTTCTTTTCCAGATGCCAGATGTACGATTTTTCTTCCAGCCATCACATTGGCATCTACGTAAGCAGGATATGCCGGTTCAATTACCAGTGCAGCACTTTGTCTGTCGAACAGATCCAGAATATCACCCAGTTCATCGCTGGCACCACTGGATACGAAAACTTCATCAGGAGAAACAGTTACACCTTTTTTTCCATAATATTCAGCGATGGCTGTTCTTAAAAATTCTGCTCCGCACTCCGGCATATATCCATGAAATTGCTCTTTGGTCGCCTGATCGTCAACCGCTTCATGAAGTGCCTGAATGACACTTTTACAAAGCGGTAAAGACACGTCTCCAATTCCCATACGATACAGATGTGTACCTGGATGTTCTTCCAGGTATGCTTTCGTTTTTTGTCCTATATTGTAAAAAAGATAAGAATCTTTTAAATCAGCGTAATGCATATTTGGTTTTATCATATAGATTTTCTCCTTTTATCTTTTCATTTCAGCGTCTATCGTAGAAACACCAATCGTTACTTCTTCCAATACATCCAGTAACACTTTTACTGTATCCAGAGACGTAAGCATGGTGATATTATTCTGGCTTGCTGCACGTCGGATGGCAATACCATCTTCGTAATGAATACCGGATAAAATAGCTCGCGTATTGATCACATAGCTGACATATCCTGCGCGAATGGAATCCAGAATTTCTTCACTTCCTTCGCTGAGTTTATGACGAATTCTGGTACGCACGCCATGTTCTTTTAAGAATACAGCCGTACCAATCGTTGCTTCGATATTGAATCCCATTTGGTAGAAACGACGAATCAACGGCAATGCTTCCTCTTTATCTTCGTCCGCCAGTGTGACTACAACTGTTCCGTAATTTTGTACCCGGATACCGGAGGCAATCATTGCTTTGTACATGGCACGATGCAGCTTCTTGTCATATCCAATAGCTTCCCCAGTGGATTTCATTTCCGGTGAAAGATAAGCATCCATACCATTTAATTTTGAGAAGGAAAACGCCGGTGCTTTTACGTAATAACGTTCCCGTTCTTTTGGATAACCATTTGCAATACCCTGTTCTTTCAGGCTTTTTCCCAAAATGACATACGTAGCAATATCTGCTAGACTATATCCGGTCGCTTTGGAAAGAAATGGTACTGTTCTTGAAGAACGAGGATTTACTTCAATAATATACACATGTTCATCTTTATCAACGATAAATTGAATATTAAACAGCCCAATAATGCCAATTCCCAGTCCTAATTTTTCCGTATAATCCAGAATGGTTTCTTTTACCTGATCAGAAATACTAAAGGATGGGTATACACTGATTGAGTCTCCGGAATGAATACCTGTACGTTCTACCAGTTCCATAATTCCCGGTACAAACACCTGTGTTCCATCGCAGATTGCATCTACTTCCACTTCTTTTCCGCGGATATATTTATCTACCAGAACCGGTTTGTCTTCATCGATTTCAACTGCTGTTTTCAAATAATGTCTCAGATGTTCTTCCTTTGCTACAATCTGCATAGCTCTTCCGCCGAGTACAAAACTTGGTCTGACAAGAACCGGATATCCGATTTCTTCTGCCGCCTGAATACCAGCTTCAATATTGGTAACTGCCTGCCCTTTTGGCTGTGGAATCCCAAGAGAAACCAGAAGTTTTTCGAATGCATCTCTATTTTCTGCCCGTTCAATAGCGTCACAATCTGTACCAATGATTTTTACCCCACGATTGCGAAGTGGCTCTGCCAGGTTGATTGCAGTCTGACCGCCCAAGGTTGCAATGACACCTTCCGGCTGTTCCAGTTCAATCACATGCATAACATCTTCTACACAAAGTGGTTCAAAATATAATTTGTCTGAACAGGTATAATCTGTTGATACTGTTTCCGGATTGTTGTTGATAATAATGGCTTCATAACCGGCAGCTTTGATTGTTTTTACTGCATGTACAGTCGAATAATCGAATTCTACGCCCTGCCCGATTCGAATAGGTCCGGAGCCAAGTACGATCACTTTCTTTTTGTCAGATACGATGGATTCATTTTCTTCTTCATATGTGGAATAGAAATATGGAATGTAGCTTTCAAATTCCGATGCACAGGTATCGATCATTTTATATACTGGAAAAATCTTTTCCTGTTTACGGATCTGATAAATTTCAATCTCCGTCATGTTCCAAAGAGTTGCGATTGTTTTATCCGAAAATCCCATTTTCTTTGCATCTTTTAACACTTCCAGATTTCCCACATTCGCTTTCAATTCCTGTTCTTCTTCGATAATACGTTTCAGTTTCCGTATAAAGAACAGATCAATAGCGGTTACCTCTGAAATTTTATTCATTTCACAGCCCATTCGCAAGAGTTGTGCAATGGCATAAATGCGGTCATCCGTACCAATCTTAATATAAGAAAGGAGTTCGTCCTGACTCCAGGAATCAAATTTGCTATTATACAAATGATGCAGTCCAATTTCCAATGAACGGATTGCTTTTAACAAACTTTCTTCAAATGTTCGCCCGATACTCATCACCTCGCCCGTTGCTTTCATCTGGGTACTCAACGAGTTGTTGGCATCTGTAAATTTATCAAATGGAAATCTTGGCATTTTTGTAACTACGTAATCGAGAGTCGGCTCAAAAGAAGCCGGAGTATTGGCGATTGGAATTTCATCCAATGTCATCCCTACACCAATTTTGGCAGATACACGTGCGATCGGATAACCGCTGGCTTTCGAAGCCAAAGCAGAAGAACGGGATACACGTGGGTTTACTTCAATCAAATAATATTGGAACGAATTCGGGTCTAATGCAAACTGTACATTGCATCCTCCTTCGATTTCCAGTGCACGGATAATTTTCAATGCACTGTCTCTCAACATATGATACTCTTTGTTTGTCAATGTCTGTGATGGACAAACAACGATGGAATCTCCCGTATGAATCCCTACTGGATCCAGATTTTCCATATTACAAATCGTAATTGCCGTATCATTTTTATCTCGAATTACTTCGTATTCTATTTCTTTATAACCTTTGATACTTTTTTCAATCAGAACCTGTTTGACCGGTGAAAGCATCAACGCATTTTTCATGATATTACGAAATTCTTCTTCGTTTTCTGCAAAACCACCGCCTGTACCACCTAAGGTAAATGCAGGACGAAGCACGACCGGATATCCGATTTTTTCTGCAATCGCAAGACCTTCTTCCATAGAATTGGCGATATCCGATGGAAGCACAGGTTCTCCCAGACTTTCACAAAGTTCTTTGAACATTTCTCGGTCTTCTGCCCGCTCGATACTGCTGCTTTTTGTGCCAAGAAGTTCCACTCTGCATTCAGCCAGAACCCCTTTCTTTTCCAACTGCATAGCGAGATTCAATCCTGTC
>JAXJUX010000193.1:0-8847 GCA_036308845.1 Ruminococcus sp. | reverse complement strand
TGTGGTGATTGGAAAGGTACTTCCGTGGATAAGGGAAGTGTTTGGGCTGCCGGAAAGTGATTATACCTACTGGTTTCCGAATTCCACGCGCTATATTGGATATTACCCAGCAGAAAATGATAAAACAATACATGAATATCCGTCCTATTCCATTGTACTTGGGGATTTACATGCCCACGTTGTCAATATGATGTTCGTGCTTGCATTAATCTGTCTGATGTATGCAATGGTGCAAAAATACAAAAGAATTAAAAAAGAGGAAATAACTTTCGAACTTCAAAATTGGAAAACTCTTGCAAAGAACATTTTACTGGAACCGTATGTTTTGGTGTTTGGATTTTTCATTGGATTATTCCACTGGACCAATTACTGGGATTTTATCATTTATTTTGTAATGGGTGGAATGACTGTGATCTATTGTAATTATTTACGTTGCACCGTTGATGTGGATTGGAAAACGGCCTGGAAAAGGACAGCAGGAGTCAGCCTCATCCATGCGGTATGGGTGTTTTTCCTGGGCACACTGTTTGCACTTCCATTCACGATGCAATTCGAAACAATGGTAAGTGGTGTAGCACTGGCACAGAATCATTCCAGACCGTACCAGTGGTGGCTGATATGGGGATTGCAGGTTGGTGTTACGGTATTATTTTTCTGGTGCGTGTGGAAAGAATACAGACAGAAAAGAAAGTCTGTGCATAGAACGGATGCTTTTGGGGTGATTCTTGGTATTTCGGCACTGGGGTTGATTGTGATACCGGAGCTTGTATATGTAAGAGATATTTATGAAAAAGAATATGCCCGTTCCAATACGATGTTTAAGTTGACATATCAGGCCTTTATCATGTTTGGAATCTTGATGGCATTTGCTTTTGTCAGATTGTGGATGAGAAAATCCCATTGGTTCAGAAAAGTTCTGACAACCGTTGGATTCGCCTGCTTTTTGGGTTGCTGTTTCTATACGGCGACGGCGGTACATTCCTGGTTTGGACAGGTTTGGGATAAAGAACAGTATAAGGGGCTGGATGCCACTGCATTTTTGGAAACCAGCTTTTCAGAAGATGCGGCAGCCATTCGCTGGCTGAATGAAAATGTGGAAGGCAGTCCGGTAGTTCTGGAGTCGCAGGGAGACAGTTATTCCGACCATGAACGTGTATCTGCTATGACAGGGTTTCCGACGGTACTCGGCTGGTATGTTCATGAATGGCTGTGGCGCGGTGGTATTGAAGAATTAAATAATCGAACAGCCAATGTGGAAACGATTTATACATCGACGGATGTAGATTTGGTGGAAAGTCTTTTGGATGAATATGAGGCAGAATATATTTTTGTGGGGAAAATGGAACGACAGAAATATACAAATTTAAATGAAAGCCTGCTTTGTTCTTTGGGTGAAGTGGTTTTTGTGGATGAGGTGAGCAGTACCTACATTATAAAAGTGAATTAAAAAACGCCTGCAAAGATGATAACAACTTTGCAGGCGTCTTTCATCAGAAATAGTTATGTAAAATGAAACTGTACAGCTCTTTCTTCAATCAACATCAGCGTTTCTTCGGATGGATTGGAAATCACTGCCGCATTGTGAATTTCACAAGGTGGATTGAATTTAACTGTATCAACTGCAGCAGTTACAGAAGATACATCTCCGCTGATAAACAGACATACATGTCCGCCGCATTTGTAATCCCAGGTGCGGAAGGAAACCTGAGCTGCTTTTAACATCTGGTCTGCAACTAAAATAGCATTTGCTGTTCCCAGAACTTCTACGATTCCGAATGCTCCGTATTTCATCTTTGTGTCCTTCCTTTCCTTATTTTTTAATGGTCATAGCGATGGCCGCTTCTGTGTCTGGAGACGGAGAAGCAATGACTGTGTGATAAATGACTTTGGAAATAGGTTTTGCTTTGGCAAGCGCAGCTTCCATAGCAGCATTGACATCAGAAACACTGCCGCGCATTTTTACACAGGCACCCCATTTTAAACGATTTCGTTCTACGCCTTGAATCTTTACATCGGCAGCTTTTGTTGCTGCGTCCAGTGCTACAAAACATGCACACAGACTGTCCAGCTCCAAAATGCCGATTGCCTGTCCTTCAAAATTTCTATCCATAAAAACCTCCCGATACCCAATAAATAATCGTATAGATAAATTAAGTGTAGCATAAACTACAGGAAGATTCTACAGAAAATGTATATTTTCTGTAAGCTCACAGCGGCAAGTTCTGGTTGCAATTTGAGAATGATACACCTATAATATGATACTAGGGTCAAAAGAGGTGAGAGTACGCGAAAGAGGCGCAACAGAAAGGATAACATATGATTTTAGCGATAGATATCGGAAATACCAACATTGTAATCAGTTGTATCGATAAACAGAAAACGTATTTTATAGAACGTATTTCTACGGACAGAAGCAAGACCGAATTGGAATATGCGATTATGTTCAAAAACGTTTTGGATATTTACCAAATGGATGCAGCCGTTTTGGATGGCGGAATTGTATGTTCCGTAGTTCCTCAGATTACCCAGATCGTACGCCTGGCTGCGGAAAAAATTATTCATAAAAAGGTATTGGTGCTGGGGCCTGGAATTAAAACGGGTATGAATATCATGATTGACAATCCGGCGCAGGTAGGCGGGGATTTAATTGCTGCCGCAGTGGGTGCCGTTGCAGAATATCCGACACCTTTGATTATTATAGATATGGGAACTGCGACAACAGTGACCGTAGTGGACGGGAAAAAGAACTTTATCGGCGGCATGATCTTGCCGGGAATTCGTACATCATTGGATGCTTTGACAGCAAATGCAGCGCAGCTTTCTGGAATAGATCTGGTTCCGCCAAAACGTGTGATTGGAAGAAATACCATAGAATGTATGAAAAGCGGAATCATCAACAGCAACGCAGCAGCAGTGGATGGGATGATTACCCGTATTGAAGAAGAATTGGGATGTAAGGCGACTGCAGTGGCTACTGGAGGTTTGGCAAAAAGCATTATTCCATATTGTAAAGAAAAAGTGATTCTGGACGATGACCTTTTGATGAAAGGACTTCTCATAATTTACGAAAAAAATAGATAAGTCATATAGAGATATGAGGGGGAAATACTTGCATTTCCCTCTTTTTTCGTCTAAAATAGCTTTCATATGAATGTGTAGGATTTGATATGTGGATTTTTGGGTATAAAACAGTGAAATTCACGTATCGGTATATAAATTTACAAAGAAAAGAGGAATTGTCATGGCAATGAAAAAAGATACAATTTGTGTACAGGGTGGCTGGCAGCCAAAAAATGGAGAAGCTCGTGTTCTCCCAATTTATCAGAGTACAACATTCCGTTATGAAACAAGTGAAGAAATGGGTAAATTGTTTGATTTGGAAAAAGATGGATATTTTTATTCCAGACTGCAGAATCCAACATGTGATCTGGTAGCAAATAAAATCTGTGCCCTAGAAGGCGGGGTAGCTGCAATGCTTACTTCATCCGGACAGGCTGCAACATTGTTATCTGTAACAAATATTTGTGAAGCAGGTGACCATGTCATCTGTGCTTCTAAAGTATATGGAGGAACTTCCAACCTTTTGTCTGTTACACTGAAACGTTTTGGTATTGATGCTGATCTGGTAGATCAGGACCTGCCAGCAGAAGAACTGGAAACATATTTCAAACCAAATACAAAAGCGGTATTTGCAGAAACAATTTCCAACCCTGCAGGTGTTGTTCTTGATATCGAAAAATTTGTTACATTGGCTCACAAACATGGCGTACCAATGATTTGTGACAACACATTTGCAACACCAATCAACTGCCGTCCATTTGAATTTGGAGCAGATATTGTTGTACATTCCACAACAAAATACATGGATGGACATGCAACTTCCGTAGGTGGATGTATCGTTGACAGTGGAAACTTTGACTGGGATGCACATGCAGAAAAATTCCCAGGACTTACAACACCAGACGAATCCTATCATGGAATTATTTACACACAGAGATTTGGAAAAGGTGCTTACATCACAAAAGCAACTGCTCAGCTGATGCGTGACATGGGAGCTTGCCAGTCTCCACAGAATGCATTCTTGACAAACCTGGGTCTGGAAACTCTGCATCTGAGAGTACAGCGTCATTGTGAAAACGCACTGAAAGTTGCAAAATATCTGGAAAATCATGAAAAAGTTGAATGGGTAGAATACGCTGGTTTGGAAAGCAGCAAATACTATCCACTGGCTCAGAAATATATGCCAAATGGTGTATGTGGCGTACTTTGCTTTGGACCAAAAGGCGGCAAAGACGGTGCTATGCGTTTCAGCAACGCACTGAAAATGATTGCTATCGTAACACACGTAGCAGATGCACGTTCCTGCGTTCTGCACCCAGCAAGCCATACACATCGCCAGTTGAACGAAGAACAGCTGATCGAAGCTGGTGTATTGCCAGAATTGATCCGTCTGTCTGTAGGAATTGAAGATGTGGATGACATTATCGCAGATTTGGAACAGGCTTTGGCAGAAGTATAATTGATAGGAAATTGCGAAGGATATTGTGGTCGGGAAGACCGCAATATCCTTTTTTGAATTAGAGAGAAAATTCTATGAAAGAAGTAATTATATCTTGTAATCGACTCTATATGCGATGTAAAATATAAATAAATATGGTCGTAATACGGTATAAAAATAAAGGAAAGGTACAGGGGTTTTTATGAATAAAGAATTGATTTTAGAGGGAAAAACAAGTCTTGGGATTGAATTTGGTTCCACAAGAATCAAAGCGGTTTTGATTGGAGAAAAACATGAACCGATTGCCTCCGGAAGTTATGATTGGGAAAACCAGTTGGTGGATAATATCTGGACATATAGTCTGGAAGAAATCTGGAAAGGTCTGCAGGCATGTTATGCAGATTTGGTAAATGATGTAGAAAAACAGTATGGAGTAAAATTGGAGACGATTGGTTCTATTGGATTCAGCGCGATGATGCATGGCTATATGGCATTTAATCAGGCAGATGAACTTATGGTTCCATTCCGTACCTGGAGAAATAATATTACTGGAAAAGCTACTGCAGTTTTGACTCCGCTTTTTGGGCAGCAGATCCCACAGCGCTGGTCCATTGCACATTTGTATCAGGCTATTTTAAATGGAGAAGAACATGTAAAAGATATTACATATATCACAACTCTTGCAGGATACATTCACTGGATGATGACAGGAAAGAAAGTGCTGGGAATTGGTGATGCTTCCGGTATGTTCCCGATTGATTCTACTATCATGGATTACAATCAGGAAATGCTGGATAAATTTGACAATCTGGTAGCTGATAAAAAATATAATTGGAAGATTCGTCAGGTTATGCCAAAAGTTCTGGTGGCTGGGGAAGAAGCTGGTGTTTTGACTGAGGCAGGTGCAAAACTTCTCGATCCAACAGGTACATTGCAGGCAGGCATCCCGGTTTGTCCTCCGGAAGGCGATGCAGGAACCGGTATGACAGCTACGAACAGCGTGGCTCAGCGTACAGGAAATGTTTCTGCAGGAACATCTGTATTTGCGATGATCGTATTGGAAAAAGCGCTTTCCAAGGTGTACGATGAAATTGATATGGTAACGACTCCAGACGGAAGTCCTGTTGCTATGGTACATTCCAATAACTGTACATCAGATCTGAATGCGTGGGTAGGCCTGTTCAAAGAAACGCTGGAAACATTTGGTGTAAAAGTGGATACCAACGAATTATATGGAACATTATATAGAAAAGCTTTGGAAGGAGACGCTGACTGCGGCGGCTTATTGTCATATTGCTATTTTTCCGGGGAGCATATTACCGGATTTGAAGAAGGACGTCCATTGTTTGTACGTAAACCGGAAAGCAAATTTAATCTGGCAAACTTTATGAAAACAAATCTGTTTACAACTGTAGGTGCACTGAAGATTGGTATGGATATTTTGCAGAAAGAAGACGTAAAAGTGGAAAAAATCCTCGGACATGGCGGTTTGTTCAAGACAAAAGGTGTTGGACAGAAAGTTATGGCTGATGCTATGAATGTACCGGTTGCTGTTATGGAAACGGCAGGAGAAGGCGGTGCATGGGGAATTGCCCTGCTTGCTGCATATGCAAAGAACAAACAGGAAAATGAAACATTGGCTGCATATTTGGATACCAATGTATTTGCACAGGCAGAAAGCATTCTGATGGAACCAGAAGAAGCAGGTGTAAAAGAGTTTGAAAACTTTATGATTCGTTATAAAAATGGTCTGCCGATTGAAAAAGCGGCGGTAGAAAATTTATAAAGGAGAAAAACCATGATTCATAAAAAAGTAGAGATGCAGGTAGATTACGAAAGTGTACATGCTGTTTGGGACGGTACACCCGTGTATTTGTATACATATGCGATGGAAGAATCGCCGGAATTGCCAAATTCCAAAAAGAGACCGGCGGTAGTTATTTGTCCGGGTGGAGGATATGAGTTCAAATCGGACAGAGAGGCTGAAATTGTTGCGATGCGTTATTTGGCAGCAGGAATGCAGGCGTTTGTGCTTCAATACAGCGTGGCTCCATCCAGATATCCATGTGCTTTGCTGGAATTGGCAACTGCGGTAGCTTATATTCGTACGCATGCAAAAGAGTATTTTGTAGACTCTGAAAAAATTGTGATTGCAGGCTTTTCAGCAGGCGGTCATTTGTGTGCAAGTCTTGGTACGCTTTGGGATGAACCAGTGGTGCATCAGGCTTTAGGAAATGTATATCCGGAGAATTCCTGGAAACCGGATGGTATGATTTTGAGTTATCCGGTAATCACAATGGGAGAATTTACCCATGAAGGTTCTCGTGATAATTTATTGGGGAAAGACTATACAGACGAAATGATAGAAGCTCTTTCTCTGGAAAAGCGAGTATCCGAAAAAACAGTGCCTGCATTTATCTGGCATACACAGGAAGATGATTGTGTGCCTGTGGAAAATTCTCTGGAATTTGCACTGGCTATGCGGAAACATCACATACCATTTGAACTGCATATTTACGAAATTGGCCCACATGGATTGTCTTTGTGTGATGATACGGTAAACGATGGAAATCGCACATTTCCTGTTGACAATGCCAATTGGATGGAAATGGCCATCAAGTGGTTGAAAAGATTGTAAAAGTTTGAAAAAATTGTGATAAAAAATATTTTAAAGCGACATTGTTTGACAAACAAATGAGTGGGTGGTATCATCTTGTGGAATACGGAAAACGGGAATGGAGGCCTGTGAGATGTCGAAAAAGAAAAAAGCAGGGATTGCAGTACTGATTATATTGGCAATTCTTCTGATTGGAGCTGGTGCTGTATATTTTTTGGGACACCGGTATTATTCTAAAACTAATTATGTATCAGATGAAGAAGTAAAACAGCAAATTGAAGAACAAAAGGCCAATCAGGAAGTTGAAGAAGAGGTAGAAGAAATAGACCCTGAACTTTTAGAAGCACAGAAAAATATAGAAAAATATGCTTCGACAGAAGAAATTACAACAGATGGAAGTGTATATAATGTTCTGTTGGTTGGAGTAGACACGACAAAAGATAATTATGTAGGAAACTCAGACTCGATGATCCTGGTTTCTATCAATTATCGACAGCACAAAATCTCTATGATTTCTTTAATGCGTGATACGTATGTACACATACCAAATGTAGGGTATCGTAAATTAAATGCAGCTTATCCTAATGGCGGCGGCCCACTTTTGATTGAGGCAGTGGAAGAAAACTTCAAAATCAATATTAATCGTTATGTGACGGTTGATTTTGGTAATATGATTCAAATTGTCGATGAAATCGGTACGATTCAGATTACATTTACAGAAAAAGAAGCGGAAAATGCAAATAAAAGCATCAAACAGCAATGTAAAATTCTGGGTCTGAAATACAAAGATTATAAACTTCCTGGCGGTGGAACGTATCAGTGCAATGGTATGCAGGCTGTAGCATATGCGCGAATCCGTAAAGTAGGGAATTCTGATTATCAGCGTACGGAACGACAAAGAGAAGTTCTCATGAAATTGTTGGAAAAGGTGAAAAAGATGTCGATAGAAGATCTTGACCGTCTGGCGACTCGATTGCTTCCAATGTTGACTCACAATATTCCTGAAGATGAATTTTGGGGTCTGATGGGAAAAACAGCTACACTGTTAACCTACAATATTGAACAGGATAGAATACCGTATGATGGAATGTTTGTAAGTATCAATGGAAATCTGACACCAGATTGGGAAAAAACAGTTCAGAAATTAAAAGATACCTTATATGGAACAGACGCAATTATTCAGGAAGTTACGGAAGAACAAACGGTAACTGCAGAAGAGGGACTTTCCACTACAAGTGAAGAAACAGATAGTGATACACAAACAACGACAGAGGGAACAGAAAGTTCAGAAACTCAAGTAGATGAATCTATTTCATATGTAGTTACTTATCAGGATGATGTAAAGAAAGCAGCTGTGATTGCTGATAATATCGAGCAAGATGAGGAAGAGGAATCAGAATTAATAATGGAACATCCATATCATAAGTTCCGCTTTGAAGTAAAAAGAAGATCTATGCTTCAAAGTAAAAAGAGCAAAACTACTACATTGTATGATAATGTAAATGAATGGAAGAAAAAAGCAATGACCCAACTCTTTGGTGAAGAATAAAAGGAAACGGAAAATGTATTTTCGCATTTTCCGTTTCCTTTTTTATTTAATAGGAAAGTTCGCCTGACGGCGAACTCTTGAATAAAATAGCCCGCACAAAGGCGGGCATGGTAAACAGACGGTAGCGATTTAAAAAAGAAAAAATCCTTCTTCAAAAAAATCCCCATCGTCTAGGTCATCATC
>JAXJUX010000192.1:0-1930 GCA_036308845.1 Ruminococcus sp. | reverse complement strand
GACAGGATTTCTATGATAATATTGCAAATGTAAAAGATCCGGGAGAATTTCTGGAAAAAGCAATTCATACACCAAGACTAGAGACAGCTCCGGAACAGTGGACCAGCCAGATTCTTGCCAGAATTTTGGTGCATCATAAAGTGATTCTTGTTTCTGATCTTGTAGATCCTAAGCTTGTTTTTGGGTTGCATATGGAACTGGCATCAACAGTGGATGAAGCTTTGAAAAAAGCATTTGCTTTTAAGGGAAAGGATGCAAAGGTCGCTGTCATTCCAGACGGGTTGGGTGTTGTAGTAGAAGAACAATAAGAGAAAATACATGAAAGGATATTTAAGAGATGATACATAATATAATGTCAGAGTTCTTAGGAACTGCCCTGATGATTGTTTTTGGTGTTGGAGTTCATTGTGACGAAGTATTGAATAAAACAAAATATAGAGGAAGCGGACATTTATTTGCGATTACTACATGGGGATTCGGGATTACCATCGTGTTGATGGTATTTGGAGGAGTCTGCATCAATCCTGCAATGGCTTTCGCACAGGCAATTCTTGGCATGATTCCGTGGAACTGTTTTATACCTTATTGTGTGGCAGAATTTCTTGGAGGATTATGCGGAGCATGCATTGTTTATGTAATGTATGCAGATCATTTTAAAGCGAGTGAAAACGTTGTTGATTCGGTGGCAATTCGAAATATATTTTCTACGAACCCAAATATCCGAAATCTTTCGAGAAATTTCTTTGTGGAAGCATTTGATACTTTTGTCTTTTTGTCATCAGTTCTTGGTATTGCAAAATATTCTGAAAAAATGCTTCCTATCGGAGTGGGAATTTTGGTATGGGCAGTAGGTATGGGCCTGGGAGGCCCTACAGGCTTTGCCATGAATCCAGCCCGAGATTTAGGTCCGCGTCTGGCATATACATTATTGCCAATTAAAAATAAGACGGATAATGATTGGCAATACGGATTACTTGTTCCGGGGATTGCGCCTTTTGTAGGGGCTGTATGTGCGGCATTATTTGTAAGAGGGTTTCTTGGAATTTAATATATAATTTCTGATTCAAGATCCCTGTGTAAGTTTAGTTAAACAATTTAAAAAGATACTATATGGTAATGGAAAATGATAGATGAAAGGAGAAAGCCAAATGCATAAAACAACAAAAAAACTTACTTTATCAGCCATGTTTATAGCGGTTGGTATGGTTCTGCCTTTTTTGACAGGACAAATTCAGCAAATTGGAAATATGTTGCTTCCGATGCATCTTCCAGTTATTCTGTGCGGCTTGATATGCGGATGGCAGTACGGAGCATTAGTCGGTTTTATTCTTCCGTTTCTGCGTTCGGTTACATTCGGGATGCCGCCTTTGTTCCCTACAGCCATTGCGATGGCATTTGAATTGGCTACTTACGGATTGGTTATAGGATTTATCTATGGACGTTCTCACTGGCAATGTTTGATTTCTCTATATAGATCGCTGATTGCGGCTATGATCGCAGGGCGAATTGTTTGGGGCATTGTCCAGATTGTATTGCTTGGACTAATTGGAAAATCTTTTACATGGCAGATGTTTATAGCAGGGGCCTTGTTAAACGCCGTTCCTGGAATTCTTGTGCAGTTGACATTAATTCCTACTATTATGGTCGCATTAAATCGTACGGGTTTGGTAATTTTTCAGAGAAAGCAGCCGTTAGAAAATTTGGCTGTTCGGTAAATAAAAATGTTGATACAAGATATTGCACAATTACTTCTAACCGAAATAAAACAGCGAAGCACGTTGGTGCTCGCCATTGACGGCAGATGTGCTGCAGGTAAGACCACCCTTGCAGCACGCCTTGCCGAACTGTGTGATTGTAACGTCATTCATATGGATCATTTTTTCCTGTGCTCGAAACAGAATACAATGGAACGTTTACAACAGGCAGGAGG
>JAXJUX010000191.1:0-8316 GCA_036308845.1 Ruminococcus sp. | reverse complement strand
TTGGATATTCTTCATTCAGTTTCTTTAATTTCAGTGCAAGTTCAAACATCTCCGTGATATAACGGTCCGATGGTTTTTCCTTGTGGATATATTTCACCAACTGATTTTTCAGCACCAGTTTTTCATAAGAAGCTTCATAAGTTTTGGCATTTTTAATAGCATTCCATTTGTTTGCCATACGTTCCAGATTCAGCTTCTCTACGCCTGGATCCAGTGCTTTGAGGATTTCTTTTCTCTGTTCCTCAATATCCAGCCAGCCAATCCATGTTGTAAGTTTTCTATTCAGATCTTCTGTATTTCTTACGCTGTCTGGTATTTTTAAGGTCTGCAAAAGTTTCTGGCAATTTTCCCACTCTGTCAGGTATTTGTTTGCTTCCCCATATTTCCAGTCCAGTTTTTCCAATTCCTCTGCATCAACTGCTGCCTGTGTAAGAATTTCCAGATACTTACGCAGCAGATTACGCAAATCTTTCTGCATACCGAAACAATACGCAAACGGTCCCCATGTTCTCAACGGGTGTTCTTTTATGTTGCCTGCAAGTGTTCCCATATGCATGGTATCTTTTAAAAGTTCTTCCAACTCTTTTAATTTGCCGTCACGAATCTGTTCCATCAAAACTGCATCCGCAGTCTCTTTGGAAACCAGACGTTTTGTATTATTGAGCACATTACCAACCAACGCTTTTAATGTATAGCCAGCAAATAATGTATTGTCGAAAATCGTCAACTGTTCTTCCAGTTTTTCTTTTTCCGTTTTAATTTTTTCTGTAATTTCTTCATACGCAGTCGGTTCTGCTTCCACCTTTTCCATCAGATTTTTATACTGTGTCAAAAAACGTGCCATCGTAGTACGGCTGGCAGAATCCACCGGAAGATACAGACAGAACTCGTCCAGTCCAATTTGTTTCATGCGGTTATATACCACCTGAAGCGCCGCTGCTTTTTCTGCCGCAAACAATACCGTACGGTCATGTCCAATAAAGTTTGCAAGCATGCCTGTGATGGTCTGGGATTTTCCGGTTCCCGGAGGTCCATGCAGCACAAAAGAGCGATTGCCCAGCGCTGTAGTCATAGCTTTGATCTGTGCACCATCTGCAGGAATTGGTAAAAATACGTTATCTTCATCAAATTCACAGGCATCTGCATCGATTCCTGTATCTTTTTGTCCTTCTTTGATACTGCGGATGATTGGATGAGAAAGATACAGTTCTTCATTTTTATCCAAGTCATTCCACATCATATACTGAGCAAATGCAAAAATTCCGATATGTGCACACGCAGTGACTTCCAGTCCTGCTTCTTCTTTAAACGCAGAAGTGAGTTTCTGAAGAATGGCTTTGATATCCGGTTTTCTATCCGTTCCCAAAGGTTCCGGAATGATTCCTTTTGGCTGTCTGCTGAATCTTGCTTTTATCATTTCCAACACAGCCGCATTCACATGAATATCGGAACCATCATAATATAATTTTACGTTCTGACCTTCTTTTTGGAACGCCATAGGAATCATCAGAACTGGGGCTTCATACCATTTTCCGCTTTTCTTTTCTTCCCAACGTACGGCGCCCAGAGTCAGATACATAATGCTTGCGCCCTTCTGATCTCTGAATTCAGAATCTTTGTTATACATAAACGAAAGCAATTTTTTTGTTGCTTCCGCAGAATAATTGGTATGTAATATTCCATTTCCCAAATCCGCAGAAATCTCTTTTGAGTCTTTCTCCTCACCGATCACAGTAAAACTACTTCCGGTTTTTACTTTTTCGTATAACTGTTCGATGTCAATTTCCGGAAGTGCCGCTGCACGTTTTCCCTCTGGTGTAATCTTTATATTTAACAAATCGGAACCCGCTGTTAAATCCAGTAATTTATTTTTCCAGCGTGTAATTTTGTCTGGAATTTCTGTCTTTGGTTCGTCGTCTGTACTTTCGTCCTCCGTATTTTCATCATCCATTGGCGGATAATAAAATGATTCATCCTCTTTCTTTTCCTCTGCAGGCGAAATTCTGGATGGAATTGGGCATACACCTTCTTTTCTGGCAGCCTTCACATCAACCAATGCTACTAATTCTTCTTTTTTCAGATTATTCTCATAAGCATAATTTACTGCGCCATCATAATCTGTCTGCACGCCTTTTCTTGCCAATGTACATTCCAACAATACCAAATCTTCTTTATTTTCCATCAATATATTGTAGATTTGATCTTTATTCGTATACACAGACTGATCCAAATGATGATTTTTCGTCCAAAATCCAACAAATGCATGACCCTTAATGATAACAATCACCGGATTCAAACTTTCTGCTTCAAATATAGAGGCAAATAACAAGGTCAGATCCAGACAATTTCCCTGTTTTTCTTTCAGAATCTCATCTACCAGACGAATTCTCTGCCAACCAGGATGAAATCCCTGTTTCATATATACATAAGTAATTTCCTGTTCTTTCACAACGTCAAAACTGCATTTTGCTGTTTTGAGCACTTCCTCTTTCCCATAGGAATATCCTACAATGCTATATTCCCCATATGTTTTACCCTTTTTGTCACTGATCAGTGTAACCAGTTTTGTAATATCCGGATGATTTGGTGTCACAAAAACGGCACGCATCTTCAGATCCTTATTCCAATTGCTAATCTCATCATATGGTATGATTTTTATTTCTTTTATTTTCTCTGCAACACAATCATCCGCCTCATATAACTTACAACATAACGCAGATTTCATTTCTTCGGTAATATTTGCCAACATTCCCAAATCATATTCCACATTTACATTCGAAACAACATAACCTTTCTTTGCTGGAATGGACGGAATTTCTGTTGTATATTCTTCAAAAAAACATGGATTGGAGGACAAGGAAAGTTTCATCTCTTTCGTATCTTCCGCTCCCTTATTTATAATCTCAATTCTGCTGATAAAAGGCTTATCACTCAGTTGGTATGCATAACTGAATGATTCCTCTGCCGATAGTATAATTACTACTTCCATAGCTATCTCTCCCTGGTATTTTATCTGCCCTTAGATCATGGAAAATGTATCTGTTTCTACAAATGCCTGTTCGTTTCCAATCTTTACAGAAGCACAAAATCCTTCTTTCATACAAATACCGATTCTCCAGAAATCTTCTAATTTTGGTGCTTTAAACTTGAAGTTTACTTTTTTGGATGTCGGTCCATCAATCACCAGATCCAAATCCATGGTTCTTTGTGTATCCACGCGTGCAAACTTTTCTCCAAACCAGAAAGTTTTTTGATAAGTCAGATTGCTGGCATCTGCAATTTTTACTTTATGGGTTGCTTTTTCCCTTAATTTCCCATCTACTCTTTCATGTTCATAGGCAATTAGAGAAATCGTAATCCCTTTTAATTTTTCCTGACGGTGTTCTTCCCCCAGCTTCTGAATCATTGCAACGGCTTTTTCATTGTCACCTACAACTTTCAGATTTGGCATCCCACAGACACTGCAGTCAGCCTTTCCTTCTTCTATTTTTGCATAACATGCATAGCATCTGTTTTCCGTCATAATAATGATTCTCCTTCACCATATATTGCTTTGCTGACAATGATATATTTCCGCTGCAGACTATCCAGTTCGTCTTGGATCTTCTGAAGTGTCATTTCCAGATTTTCACGAAATGCACGCATCTGTTTTTCCGCATCATCGTCAACCATAAAAAATCCTTTATCCATTGCTCTGCAAAGGGCTTCCCTTGCCTGAATCAGAACATCCAGCCGCTTATTCAGCTGTTTTGTTTCTTCTTCATATGTCTGATATTCCATTCCCTTAAACCATTCTTCCAACTGGTCTTTCTGCAATTTCGCACTCTGTGCCTGAGTTATGAGCGTATCTTTTTGCTGCTGTAAATCGATAATGACAGACTGCTGTTCTTTTATGTATGCTTCCAGTCCTGCAATACTGTTTTTCAGATTCTGTGCATTTGTCACAACTGCCTTTTCTTCCCCGGCAATTCTGTTGGCTTCCTGTTCCAATTCCGCATATGCTTTGGCTTTTTCTTCATATCGTTTTCGCAGAACTTCTATATTCATGGTTCTCATATTTTCATCAAGTGTATTGATTTTTTCAATATATTCCTTTTTCTGAGAATCCAAACTGGAAATACGTGAATTCAAAACATCCAAATCCGCAGACAGATGCAATTTTTCATCTTCCATTCTTTCAATTTCCCGTTTTTTCCCATCAATCGTCTTTCGGATATTGGAAAGATCCCACTCCAACGCCGTTATGCTTTTGATAATTTTATTTTTTTCCTCAAGAATTCTGTTGGCTTCGCTTTCTTGTTCTACATAAGCATTGACTTTTTCTTTATATTCTACGGCAAGCTGGATTTTTTTCTGTTCCATTGCGGATATTTTTCGTTCCAATTGTACGAGAGTGACAGTTTCGCACTGATCATTTTCCTGTTCCAATCGATTACATTCTTTCAGTAACCGCTGTTTCTGACGATTCACTTCTTCTTTTTCTTTTTGGATAGCAAGGAGTTTTTCTTCCTGCTCCAAAAGTAATCGGACATCACCCTGGATAATTTCCAGATTCTTAATCTCTGTCTCCAGCTTTGCTTCCTGTTTTGCAATCTTCGCTGCCTGTGACGGATTCATGATTCCATCTTTATTTGCTTTGAATACACTGACCAGTTCCTGCCCTATCCACAACAGCTTTCCTACCAGATTTTTTTCATTTCCTATCTCTAGTTCATCCAATGTCTGATCCTGTTCTTCTTCCAGGTCGTTGCAGATATCCTGAAAAATCCCCAGAACATCCACCAACGCAACATCCGGATTCTGTTCCAGATTTTTGAGTGTACTGTAGGTACGTTTAAATTTCATTCTGTCACCACCTTATTTGATCGGTCTGTATTTGGAAACATCAAACAAATCATCAAACCGTGTCAACACATACCGGGTATCCTTCACATCATCATTCTTTTTTGAGATTGGATGACATGGAACAATATGCATGGTAATTACTTCTGATTCATCGAAGGAAAAACCGATTTTCGCCGCACGATATGTATTCATTTTTATGTTATCCAGTTTTCTTTGTACTGAATTTTTTAAAGTTATTTCAGAAGCGGTACTGTCATCGGTTCCAAAATTCAATACAAAGTCTTCTATTTTACCAAACAGCAAAAATACGTACGGTGAGCCATCTTTGTCCATCGTATAATAGATTTCTCCCGGTACGATGTCCTGTTTGTATTTGATTGCATAAGTAATTTCTTTTTTCTTTCCGTTTTTCGGCAGGATTCCAAAGGAGAAAGAAGATGTTCTCTGTAATTTTACGAGCCCTTCTGCCAGAAGTGCAGCACCAAGGGAAATCGCCTGTTCTGCATCTGATTCCGGCATATCTACCCTACGAAGGTCATTTGCGCTGAAATCAAATTTTTTCTCTACCTGTTTTTTGACCGGATAGTATTTTCCAAATCCACCTACAACGGCTACTTTAAAGTCTTTCTTTGTTCCGTTCTTATAATCAATTCCTGCATCGTCCATATACTGCATGATCAGATCCAACTGTTTATTCAGGGTTGGATAAATAACATCATTGTACACTTCCAGCAACAATGCATAGGAAATGTGAATATCTTCCCCATGGTATTCCAATGTGGTAAATTTCCACTCATCCTCATCATCTTCGTCTCCGCTGTCGATGAATTCCTGCATAGCCTTTTTCATTTTCTTCAGATTCAGATTGTATTGTTCAAAACAGTCCTCGATGCGCTGCTTTCCATCGCCAACGATTTCCATTTCCAGTTCATTGACTGCAGCATAAAATTCATGATCGAATTCTACCTCTTCCTCAATTTCTGCCTGTGCAAAGGCCTGTTCAATGGCTCTTTCCACGATAGTTTCCATGTATATAATGCCGGCTTTTCCTACTTTTTTATTTATATTTTCTCCGGCTCCCTTTTTCTCCAACACTTTAATTTCCATCGCACCGGATGCATCCGTCGTTACGGAAGAGAGGGTAATATCCAGAGTACCTCCGCCGTAATCAATCAAAAGAATTTTTCCATCATACGGATTCAAATATTTATGAGCAATAAATGCACTGGCACAGGCAGGTTCACTGATGACCTGCACATCTTTTGTCTTCTCCTGTACATTTTTGTATTCTACAAACGGAAATCCACAACAGATATCGCGAAGCACGGTACGCCCGCCATAGGTCGTTACTTCATTCCAAATCTCCGGAATCCCAATGACGATACGTTTGATGCTGTCAGCATTAACATAATCCATGGCTTTCTTTAACAGATATTCCAGGAATTTTTTCGTAATCAGCACCGGTGTATTGTAGTTTTCTTCCTCTTCCGGGGAAAGACCTTCCACAATCGCATCATAGCCTCTCTCATTCAGTTTTTCCGGATCGGTTTCATTCAAAAGCATCTTAAATGCCTTGAATACTTTTATTTTCTTTTTTCCGGTCTTAAATTTGGCAGTTTTTCCAAAATTATATTTCTTCCCTTCTCTTGCCACCACAGAAGGTATATATGGATTGTCTACATCCAGACTAAGAGCCTTGACAAAATTCATGTCCTCATCATATATGGATACCGTAGTATAGGTACTTCCCAAATCCACCCCTACATTAATTGATGCCATCTGTATAAATTCCTTTCCCATTCCTCGTTCGTTTATTCTATTTCATTTAACAAATCGATGTTTTCCAATAATTCTTCATCGATTTCAAATTTTTTCGGCAGTTCTTGCGCATATTCCTTTTTTATATTTTCCGCATAAGACATTGGAACACTCTCAAAATCAAGATTCTTTATCTTACTGTTTTTCGTAAATTCCTCTCTGACTCTATCGAATGCAATAGAAATATTCTCAAGTATAATCGACATTTCCTTACGCAGATTCTTTCCATGCGACAATTTCAGACTGGAAAGACTGATATCCAGTTCGTTGACCATTTTCTGTGCATGCATCAGTTTTTCTTCCATCATGTCCGTAATCGTTCTTCTATGAGCGATATCTTTTGCCAAATCTGTCGCTACCTTTTTCTGTTTCAGATATTCCATACAGAAATCCGACCACTCGTCTGGAATACCACTCATTTCTTTTCCAAGTTCTATATACTCCAATGCTTTATTTGAAATATCCGGCACTTGTTTTTCCATATCTTTTATAGATGCATAATAACGTTTCCATTTGTCTACGTTTTTCTTCTGAATCTTCCTATTTTCTTCTATCGTTTTCCTGTACGAAAAAATATCGCTCTGATAATCCAAAATATACCGATAGCAATCCAAACGAGCTTTTTCATTTTCCAACTGTTCTTCTTTGTTCGTATCCGTACCCTGCACAAGCACCTGTTCTGCGCATTCACAAATAGCATAATAGAGAGCATCTACTGCATACTGAAAAGATTTGGTATCCCGTTGCCCCTGTGCCGATGTCGCTTTATTGATATATACGCTGATATATTCATTTTGCTGTCTATATGCATCTTCATCGCGATTGACACAGGCAGTCAACAAGTCCTTACGAATCTTTGCTATCTTTGTTTTTATTTCTGCTTTGATTTCCTCATTCTCTATAAACTCATAAGAAAGAATCGCAATCTGATCCCAGATACTGCTTTTCATATATAAAAATTCCTGATGTTCATCTCCACAGTCGCAAACATCCAGTACCTCTGGAATCACCCGCTGCATTTTCCTTGTAGAATGATTTGCCAGTTCCCTGATTTTTAAAAGAATCCCATCCAGAATCCGATATGTTGTATCTTTCTTCATCGCTGCTTCGATCTCATAAAATGTCCGCTTTGGATTTTGTGGAAATTGCTGATCCACATAAGAATAATGCCCTTTCACCCAGTCTCTGAATTTTCTGGAATGATACAGATAATAAATACAGGCTGCATAATCCTCTGCGAAAGGTAATCTGGTATTTACTTTTACATCTTCACTCAAAATCGTATAGCGAACCAGATGTTCCAATTCTTCCAAACGCAGCTCATTCATATAACTTACACGGTTCGGCATCTTTTTTTTCATCAATTCGTATACACGGGCATTTTCATACTCGTCAAAAATCCCTTGAATATCAGAAAACAGACTGGTTCGGTAAATAGAATACGGTTCTGAAAGCATATGCAGGGAACCTTCTACCTCAATCGGCGCTTTCAGCAAAATCAAATTTCCGTATTTGTAATTGTCATTTGCTAATTTTTGAAATTCCTGATAATATTCTCCAAATGTATCAAAGGCATCCATTGTAAACACAAACGCAGCTTTATTGTCTTTATTTTTCATCATTTTCAAAAGACGATTGACAAATTCTTTCTCA
>JAXJUX010000190.1:0-4098 GCA_036308845.1 Ruminococcus sp. | reverse complement strand
CTGGTGGCATTTGCGAAGACAAAGGTGCTGGCACCGGGAGAGGAACAGCGTCTGATGCTTTGGATCCCGTTGGAATATCTGACAAGTTACGATGAAGAAACGGCATCGGATGTGCTGGAAGCGGGTACGTATGTCCTGCGTCTTGGAGATGCATCTGACCATACCGGTGTTTGCGGAGAAATACAGATCAAAGAGAATATTGTGTATGCGGTGCATATCAATATCTGTCCGCTGAAAGAACCGCTCGAAGATGCGTTGGAAGACGGGGGAAGTGATATACAGATTTCGGAAGAAAATTCCAGAGAAATTATGCGTGCGGAAGATCACCAGAAAACGGCGGCAGAACTTTTGATGAAAGACGCCTTAGATTGTATTATGATACATCCCGAGATGTTGATAAAACAAAATGTGAGAAAAAATCACATAATAACACAGACCCAAAAAGAATGGATAGAAAAAACAGCACAGCAGTTATCAACAAAAGAGAAAATTGATTTGGTTGTGGGTGCCGGACTTTTGGATGGATTCCTGAATTCCAGCTACATCAATGTGCCTGGGGTTGCGGGAAATACTACATCAAAATTGCTATCAAAGGGAATCGTAAATATGCCATTGGCGGATGGGCCGGCAGGGCTTCGCCTGTCACGCCGCTCTACCATCAACAAAAAAGGCAGAGCCAAAATGATTGATGTGCAGTTGGATATGATTCGCCATTTTCCTTCCTTCCTGAAAAAATTCCTTTTCGGTAATCCGGAAAAAGAGACGATGTATTATCAGTATACAACGGCATTTCCGGTTGAAACTGCATTGGCACAGACGTGGAACGAAGACTTGCTTGTGAAGATGGGGCAGGCAGTCGGAGAAGAAATGAAAGAATATGGTGTGAAGTTCTGGCTGGCACCGGCACTGAATATTCATCGAAATCCATTGTGTGGAAGAAATTATGAATATTACAGCGAAGACCCGATGCTGAGCGGAAAGATGGCCGCTGCGATTACAAGAGGTGTGCAGCAGATGCCGGGGTGTTTTGTGACACTGAAACATTTTTGTGCCAACAATCAGGAGGAGAACAGAGACCAGGTTTCTTCAGAAGTATCAGAACGAGCATTGCGTGAAATTTATTTGCGCGGATTTGAAATCGCAGTCAAAGAAGGAAATGCAAAAGGTGTTATGACCAGCTACAATCGGGTAAATGGAGTGTACACCAGCAATTCCAGTGATCTGCTCCACACCGTTCTTCGTAAGGAATGGGGATTTGACGGTCTGGTCATGACAGACTGGACAGCGACCGGAAAAAATAAAAGTGATCCGGCGTTGTGCATCAAGGCTGGCAATGATTTGATCATGCCGGGACTTCCTTATGATAAGAAACGTATCCGAAAAGCATTGAAACAGCAGGAAATCCGAAAGGAAGATTTGGATACGTGCGTGAAAAATATTCTCACATTACTTGCTTGGGAAAAATGAAAAGATGACCCAAATATGAAAAGAGGGATTGTGGAAAAATGAGCAAAAAAAGATTATTACTTAGTGGTTTGTTGTCTGTTACCTGCCTGTCCATGCTGTTTAGTGGATGCGGCAAGAAAGAAACAGAAATAACTGCTCAAAATGATACAAAAGAAGTGCAGCAGGAAGAACAGGAACCTTTCGAAGTAGATTTGACAGGTCCTACAACGATTCTGTTGTCGGATGATGAAATTACAGTAGATGGCGAGAAAATATCTCAAGATGAAAACGAATCTGTATACACCGCCAATGATATTGTATTTTATCTGGAAGACCAGGATTTTACATATGGGGAAGGAACAGAGGAAGATGAGCATAGCCAGGAAGAAGCAGATGCTCATACGGTAGTGCATATCACACAGCCAGGTACATATGTGGTAAGCGGTGAACTTTCTGCGGGACAGATTGCGATAGATTTGGGTGAAGATGCCGAAGAAGATCCGGAAGCAGTAGTGAATCTGGTCCTGAATGGGGCAGACATTACCTGTGAAGTGGCTCCGGCCGTTATTTTCTATAATGTATACGAATGTGGTTCTACAGATGAAGAATCTGCAACAAAAGATGTTGATACAACAGCAGCTGGTGCAAATGTATGGATTTTGGATGATACAGAAAATAATATCAACGGTTCCCATGTGGCAAGAATTTACGAATCCGTAGAATTGAATGACGAAGGAACAGAAATCGTAGACAGCAAAAAACTCCACAAATATGATGCGGCATTTTATTCCAAAATGTCTATGAATGTGGATGGAGGTACAGGGGTACTGAATATTGATGCGGATAATGAAGGTCTGGACTCCGAACTTCATTTGACAATCAATGGAGGAACTATTAATATTACATCAGGGAACGACGGTATCAATACCAACGAAGATGGTATTTCTGTTACTACTATTAATAATGGTTCCCTGAATATCGTGGTAGATGGAGAAACTGGTGAAGGTGATGGTATTGATTCCAATGGATGGCTGGTGATCAATGGCGGAAGTGTAACTGCTTCTGCATGTAGCCTGAGCGGGGATGCAGGAATTGACTCTGATATGGGAATTTATCTCAACGGAGGAACTGTGGTAGCCGGAGGAAACATGTTGGATCAAATTGCTGGTACAGAGCAGAATTATGCAGTGTTTACATTTGCGGATCAAGTAGCCGGCGGTTACGTTATTACCATGAAAGCAGAAGATGAAAGTGTTGTTGGAGAATGGTCCTTGACCAATGATTTGACATATCTGATTGTTTCTGGTGCATATCTCGAAGAAGGAACCTACACTCTGTGGAAAGATGGCGTGCAGTTAGCGACAGGCGGTTCCATGATGGGCATGGGCGGCCGCGGAATGGGCGGTCAGATGGACCAGATGCCAGAAAATGGAGAAATGCCGGAAGATATGGAAATTCCAGAAAATGGTGAAATGCAAAAAGGCGGTCAGATGCAGGATGGTATGGGCGGCCGCGGTGGCATGGGTCAGACATCTGGAGAAGTGACTACGGAGTTTGTGATCAGCAAAGGCGCAAATTATTTCTCCTGTCAGGTAGCAGAGTAGTATTAAAAAACAATTAAATACAGCATCATAAAATCTTCTGGGAAATCTAAAATTTTGTAATGGGGGTTGCAAATGAAAGAGAAAGTATTTGATTTTTTGATTATTACGTTGGCGACAATTGGTACAGGTGCGGCGGTATTTTTCTTCTTACTGCCAAGCCACGTATCGGTAGGAAGTATCTCAGCACTTGCGATGGTAGTAAGTAACTTTGTTCCATTGTCGGTGTCTGCCATAACGATGATTATGAATATTGCGTTATTGGTTGCGGGATTTTTACTTATAGGAAAAGATTTTGGTATCAAAACGGTATACACCTCTTTGTTGTTACCGGTATCCATGGGCGTGTTCGAACAGATATTTCCAAATAACGCATCATTGACGAACGATCCATTTTTGGATATGTTGGGTTACATTTTCTTTTCGGGGATCACGATTTCGATTTTATTTATCCGAAATGCATCGTCCGGTGGATTGGATATCGTTGCTAAGATTATGAATAAATTCCTGCGTATGGAACTTGGAAAGGCAATGTCTTTGGCTGGGATGTGTGTGGCACTGTCCTCCGCATTGGTATATGATAAGAAAATCGTGGTATTGAGTGTGCTTGGTACGTATTTTAGCGGATTACTGATGGACCATTTTATATTTGGCTCCACCATCAAAAAACGAGTATGTATCATTTCCAAAAAGGAGAAAGAAATCAGAGAATTTATTTTACATGAACTTCACAGTGGAGCGACCATGTATGATGCGATTGGGGCGTATGATGAACAGCATCATAGAGAAATTATCACCATTGTGGATAAAAATGAATATATGAAATTGATGAATTTTATCACAAAGACGGATGCGGAAGCGTTTGTGACGGTGTATGCGGTAAATGAAATCATCTATAGACCAAAAGTGTAAGCACTTTGTGATGTGATATGAAAAGGTCTGTCGTACCAATGATTGGTGCGGCAGATTTTTTTGTATTAGCAGAGATTTTTTCAGGTGGCACACTTTCCCGTGGAAGGAAAGATATACTTACAAAGATTTAACATTCCTT
>JAXJUX010000189.1:0-4619 GCA_036308845.1 Ruminococcus sp. | reverse complement strand
ATATATGGGAGATGCTTATTTGTAATTCGGGAGTAAGCAATAGCAATTATCTGCGTCCGTCCCCTCCGAATTACAAATAAGTAAAGGTACCGCCCCGTCTCATCGACGTACGGGCGATACCTTTTTTCTTACTTCGGATTGAGGGTAGATCCAAAGTATTTTACTAAATTATTTGATCATGATATACCAATCCCAAAGTCATGATATTTCTTGCATCATAGAAGTATGGGCTGGAAATTGTAGAAGGTGTTTTGGATGCGAAATCTACGATTTTAGCATAAACTGTATCGTTGCACCAGTATTCTACAGGCTGATTGTAAACATCAGATTCACTTGCATTATTTTGCACACGCGGACGAAGCATCCTGCCAAAGACTCGCAGATGCCATTCGTCTTGGTTATGTCCGCTGGCATGGATTTGCGTGCACAACACACACCGAACTTATGGATCGACGTCTTTTAGACTATGATCTTTCTATTTCACAAAAAATGGATCAACAATTCGGATTTCACACAATCGCTGCCAAAATGACGGACGTACCGGGGCACACCATCGGAATGGTTCCTGCATTGGCGCAGGCAGGCATCGAATATTTGCATTTAGGAGTCAACGCATCCTCCCGCGTGCCGGATGTTCCGCCTATGTTTCTGTGGAAATGCGGTTCCGAAGAAATCGTCGTACAGTATGCCGGTGATTACGGTGAGGTTTCTGCTCTTTCCAACGGAACCGTGCTGGAATTTTACCATGCACATGACAATGCTGCTCCTCCTACGCCACAGGAATTAGATGACCTGTTTGAAACACTCGCCGCCCGTTATCCAAACGCGCATATTGAAGCTGGTACACTGGAAGATTTTGCGCTGAAAGTTCGTGAAATCAAACACACGCTGCCTGTTATCACAGAAGAAATCGGAGATACCTGGATTCATGGTGTCGCTACTGATCCATGGAAAGTTTCCTGTTTTCGCCGCCTTCTGCAGTTGAAGGAAGCATGGATTGCCTCCGGACAGCTTCTGGTGGACTCTCCTTCTTATGATGTTTTCATGGAAAATCTTCTTCTCGTGGCAGAACATACCTGGGGAATGGATGTCAAAAAATATCTTCTTGATTTTACAAACTGGAATAAAAAATCATTTATCGCTGCCAGAGCAAACGATCACACAGACGAAACCTTCTATGATGCCTGCAATCAGGCGCTTCTTACCGGAATGTCTGAGGAACTGCACCATTACCATGGAGAGCACATTACATCCTCTTATTCCAAATTTGAAACATCTCATCAGGAACAGAGAAATTATATTCTTCGCGCTGTCGAAGCACTGCCAGAAGAATTACAGGAACAAGCAAAAAAAGAATTTGCTTTTTCCTGGCCATCCGTACCAGAATGTGCACCTTCCTTCCATGCAAACGAACCGATTCCGGTGGGATCTTTTATCGTCACTTTAGGGGCTCATGGGGAACTTTTACAGGTGAAAAATAATGTTTCTGGTGAAATAAAAGATTTGAGTCTTGGATTGATTGAATATGAGACATTTGGCGGCAAAGAAGTGGATGCCTGCTACTATGATTACGGACGAGATTTGAAAGACAATTACTATTGGTCCGAACCGGATTTTGGGAAACCAGGACTTCATTATCACAAGGAGATTCGACATAACATTTATACACCTACTCCTGTATCTGTCCGTACCGATAACAATACCTTGTACGTTTTCCTGCAATTTCCACAGGAAGCCAGTGAAGCGTATGGCTGCCCTAGAGAATTTGCAATTGTATATTTCTTTGAAAACCATGCGATTTGTATGCAGATTTTCTGGAAAAATAAAGATGCGATTCGCAGCCCTGAGGCTATTTGGGTGAATATCAATCCACAAGTTATTGAGCCAACATGCTGGAAATTAAATAAACTTAACACATATATCTCACCTGACCATGTATGTTACGATGGAAACAGAAAACTGCATTGTGTGCAAAAACTACTGTATCACACCAATCAGAAAAATATCGTGATCACGTCCCTCGACGCACCTTTGGTTTCTCCTGGGGCTAAGACCTTGTATACAACGGACAATACATTCGAAGACCTGAACAACGGCTTTTTCTTCCTTCTTTATAACAATCGTTGGGGAACCGACTTTAAACAATGGTATGAAGAAGATATGAGGTTTGATTTTACAATTCAATATTGATATTTGACAAAAAAACAAGGCGAAGTCAGCATACGAGACTTGCCTTGTTTCTCTTTTATCATTTATACAATTCTTTTCCCTGTCAATCTCTTACTTCTTTCATCCACCCCAGACATTCCAACATACAATGTATAAGAATCGGAATCTTTCACATATTTTCCATCCTCATTGACCACGCAGAATGCTCTTTCCGGAATCTCCAACGTAATCGTTTTTTCTTCTCCCGCCTTTACATCTACTTTCTGGAATCCACAAAGGACTGGATGTGGCGGTGCATATGCTGTTCCGTGATTTTTGATATACACCTGCACGACATCTTTGGTAGCAAAAGAACCTTCATTTTTTATACGAACTGCAATCTTTACATTTCCATCCTCTGACATTTCATCCGCAAACGCAACTTCTTTCACCTGCACATCGCCATACGTCAAGCCATATCCGAAAGAATACAATGGTTCTGTTTCCAAATATCGATACGTTCTTCCCTTCATCGAATAATCTTCAAAAGCAGGCAAATCATCCACACTGCGATAGAACGTCAATGGCAATTTTCCACTTGGAGATACTTTTCCAAATAAAATATCAGCAAGAGCATGGCCACCGCGGCATCCTGGATACCAAACCTGCAATACTGCTGCCGCTTTTTCGTCCGCCAGAGACAAATCCAAAGCACTTCCGGAAAATACACATACAATCACAGGCTTTCCGCAGTCCAGTACAGCTTCCATCAAGTTTTGCTGTGGTTTTGGCAAATTCAAATCCTTTTTATCACCGGAAGAATAGCTGTTGCCTGTGTCTCCTTCCTCTCCTTCCAGACTGGCATCCAGCCCCAGACAAAGTACCACAACATCACTATATTCAGCCACAGCCAACGCCTCACTGATGCGGTCGTCTTTCTGTCCCAGACTTTCTACCTTATCACGATACAAATGACAGCCCTCAGAATACAAAACTCGCATTTCATCCCCTGCAAAATCCTGCAGTCCCTGCAGAGCAGTCACATATCTGGATGCGGTTCCATTGTAATTTCCTTCCAAAGACTTTCTGTTGTTGGCATTTGGTCCGATCACACCAATCGTCATGCCAGCTTTCTTTTCCAACGGCAAAATGCCATCATTCTTCAACAAAACAATACTTTCTTCTGCTGCTTTTTGTGCAAGCATCAGATGTTCTTTCGACTCCACGCAGGAATATGGAATCTGATCGTATTCTGTCTCTGTAAACATCCCCAACAAATAGCGGGTCGTAAACAGACGAACTGCAGCCCTCTTCAAGGTTTCTTTCTTAACCAAATGTTTTCGATACGCTTCTTTCAGGCACAAATACGTACAGCCGCAATTCAGATCACATCCTGCATTCAAAGCCATGGCAGAAGACTCTACTCCATTTTTTGTAACTCCATGATGTTCATGGAAATCCTGAATCGCCCAACAGTCAGACAAATAATGCCCCTGGAATCCCCAGTCACCGCGCAGGATTTGATTCATCAGCATATCGTTAGCATTGCATGGTTCTCCATTGGTTCGGTTATAGGCTCCCATGACTGCTTCCACTTCCCCTTCTTTCACACAGGCTTCAAACGCTGGCAGATACGTTTCGTGCAAATCTTTTTGTGAAACTTCTGCATTGAAAAAATGGCGCATATTTTCTGGTCCGGAATGTACCGCAAAATGTTTGGCACAAGCCGCCGTCTTTAAATATTCTCCGTCTCCCTGCAAACCTTTGATAAAAGGTACTGCCAGACGAGACGTCAAATACGGGTCCTCCCCATACGTTTCATGCCCTCTGCCCCAGCGAGGATCACGAAAAATATTTACATTCGGAGACCAAAACGTAAGTCCTTTGTAAATATCCCGGTCACCATATTTTACCGAAACATTGTATTTTGCTCTCGCCTCCTCAGAAATCACCTCTGCCACATCCCTCATCAATTCCACATCCCAGGCTGCCGCAAGCCCAATCGCCTGAGGAAATACGGTTGCAGTTCCTGCTCTGGCAACCCCATGCAATGCCTCGTTCCACCAGTTGTACGCCGGAATCCCCAGTCTTTCGATAGCCGGTGCATCAAAACGCAATTGACTCGCCATCTCCTCTGCAGTCATCTGCTCCACTAGAGCCTTCGCTGCTTCCCTTGCTTTTTCTCTTTCTCGCATAGTTATCCCTCCTGACTATATTTATTTACAATTTATAAATTGCATATTTTACGTTTCCGTAAACGTAATCTATATAAGAATACGTATAACATGCATCCAAAACTACCGGGCGTAATTTGTTTCGTTTGGAATATAGCAGATAATTTCTACTCCTCTGCAAAAACATCGGGGAAAGCGAGTTCGAAAATCCTTTTCTTAGATTGACTTTGGCGCGAAGGCGTTCCTGAGCGTCAATTTAGTCAATCTTAGAAAAGAGTTGAGAAGGAGCGGCCTGTT
>JAXJUX010000188.1:0-1981 GCA_036308845.1 Ruminococcus sp. | reverse complement strand
GAAAAGGAACATTCTTCTGCTGTCTTTGGCGGGGTATGTTCCAGCATTGAGGAATAAAAAGTTTTCGCAATAAAATACCAGATTTCATGCAGGATATCCTCCCGTGCGGTAAAATAAGAGTAAGAAATTTTTCGCACAGGATTTTACAGATGAGAAAAAGAGAAAAAAGGGAACGAAAGAAACAGGATCGTGGAATCGTTGATTTTATGATGGTTACAAATCATTTTTTCCATTCTCTGCGGGAATGGATATTGGAAATGGATGATCCAAGAAATCAGAGCTATATTACGTATACCCAGGCAGATCTGGGATATATGGCAATCCTTAAAAACATATGCGGACAGCATTCCATGAGAGAAATGGAAGAAAATTTTAATAAAGAAACATGTATTGATACACTGCGCATAATGACAGGAAATCAAAAGCTTAGTGAAATGCCTCATTATGATACCCTGAATTATTATCTGGAAAAACTGTCTCCGGAGTGCTTGTCAGGTTTGAGAAAAAAGATGATAACAAGCCTGATCCGGGGAAAGCAGTTTAACGGAGGACGTCTTCTGGGTAAATACTGGAGAGTCATCCTTGACGGAACAGGGCTATTCTATTTCAAAGAGAAGCATTGTGATAATTGCCTTTGCACAACCAGAAAAACGGAAGATGGAAAGGAGGTAAAGTTGTACTACCACAAAGTGCTTGAGGCAAAAATTGTGTTAAGTGACAGCGTAATTATCAGTCTGGGGACTGAATTCATAGAGAATGAAAAGGAAGATGTGAACAAACAGGATTGTGAAACAAATGCAGCCAAACGCCTGTTTAAAAAGATAAAAAAGGATTATCCAAGACTTCCGATCTGCATGCAGGGAGATGCCCTTTACGCCACGGAACCGATCATGAGATTGTGTCGTGAAGAATACCACTGGGAGTATCTGTTTACCCAAAAAGACACCAGACAGAAAAAACTGGATGAGGGATTTGAATGGATAAAAGCCGGTGAAGGTGCTGAGCGTAATATAGGTCTATGCAAAGAAAAGGGAAGCGGTTTTTATGCGAATCATGTGGAAGAAGTAGCCGGGAAAACAGAGGTCATGAATGTATTTGAGTACGAATATGAAACAGAGGATAAAGAGAAGAAAAAACAACGGATCCGCTTTCAATGGGTAAGCAGTATTGAACTGACAAAACGAAACCTGGAAGAAATGATACTTGCAGGAAGAGGACGCTGGAAAATAGAAAATGAAGGGTTCAATAATCAGAAGAAAGGGCTGTACCGGATTGAACACCTGAACAGTAAAAACAGTAATGCGATGAAGAATCATTATCTGCTGACCCAGATCTCAGATATTCTGATGCAACTTTATCTGGCATGGAATCCATATATAAAAGAACTGAAGCAGACAATAAAAAATACATCTTCTTGGTTACTGGAAAGTTTTCGCAGACTGACAGTAACGGAAGAAGATGTATCCTACATATACAGATACACAACCGTGTATCTGAAATAACAAGGTTATTTTAGCACAGGTGGTGATTGAAGGGAAGATGAAACAACAAAATATTTATCCACAAATTTCATGGAATGGCTCAGCAGCCCCATCGAGTGTGCATAACAATCAGAAAGGTATAAAAAAAGTGGATAACTCATAAAAAGCGAGGAATGGTGTTATGGGGGAAAGGTATAATTAAATTTATTCCTCACTGCTGGTTCCCCGCATTTTCACTTTACCAAATCAGACGAAAATGCTATACTGAAATTTGACGGGGAAAATAATTACTTAAAAAAAGAAAAAGGGTTGATGCACAATGAAATTTTTGAAAAGCAAGGCGGGAAAGATTACGATTACAGTTTTACTTTTTCTGCTCATGATCGGCGCTGTCATCATCTCAAGACCATCCAGACTGACTAGCTCTTCAGGCTCTGTTTCTTCCTCATTAGCAGAATCTGGATCAGTTGCATCGGGAGAATCACCAGTTGGATCCACAT
>JAXJUX010000187.1:0-2525 GCA_036308845.1 Ruminococcus sp. | reverse complement strand
GACTGGTCTACGCCAACAGTAACTTTTACATATCATGAAATTTCTGTTTCTCCTGAAGAACATCAGGAATTGGCAGATACACTTGCTGCGTATTCGCAGACAAGAAAAGTGCAATTAGATGAAAAAGCCGATGAGATGAACATCAAAGCACAAAAGGCTCTGGATGAGAATGCGGATGATTTTTGGGGCATGTATTTGGATACACAGGTTGTTACCAAACGTTCAGATAGTAATATTTACAGTATTATGGAATCAGAGATTATGTATGGGTATGATGAATATCAGGATACCTATTATGGCGCTGTGTTTGATGTTATTACGGGGAAACGTTTGGATTTGACAGATCTTTGTGAAGATAAGAATTTATTTTTGAATACGGTTGTTAATCAATGCGTGGCGGACTTGGAAGCGGAATATCCTGAGGCAGATTTTTATGATGATTATGAACAGATTATCGTGGAACAGGTAAAAACAAATCCTACATGGTATATGGATGCTACAGGAATCACTTTTTTGTATGCAGATGGTATTGTTTCTGATGGAGAGGGATTCAATGTGCCAATGCTTGCACATGTGCCGTATGAACTCGTGTCAGACAGTATGAAAGCAGAGTATCTGCCGAGTGAAACGTATGGTGTGACGGCGGTTCCTATTAATTATCCGGTTTCTATTGAAATCAATGGACAGGAAAAAGAATTTTGTATTCATAGGGCATACACCGATGAATATTCGGAAAATGTCAGTTTGAGTTACGGAACACAGATTATTAATTTGGATGAGTACGTGACACTTCAAAATGTATATCTGTTAAAACTGGAAACAGGGACATATCTTTTGTATGATATCGATCATGCATCCGATGATTACGAAACATTTTTATATCGGTTTGGAGAGGATTCCATTGAGAAAATGGACAACATTTACGCAAGAATCGATGATTCCAATGTAAATGGCAATACCTTTGAGCTGGGATTTCGGATTGATATGTTGGGAACGTACACATCCTATCAGACGTATTTTGTTGATCCAAACGGACAATTCGCAACGAATGAGGTAGAATATAAAATTACACAGGCGACAAATTTGAAGACAATTGTCAATTTACCGATTGAAAAAGGCGGTAAAATGACATCATTACCTGCGGGAAGTGAAATTCGTCTGACTGCTACAGATAATCAGACGTGGGCGAGGTTTGTGATTGTTTCTACATTGGAGGAAGCAACGCTTTATGTGACAAGAGAAGAAAATTCTTTCCAGTTGTATATTAATGGAATGAATCAGTTTGAATGTTTTGAAGACCTTCCATATGCAGGATAAGATAGATAAGAGGGAAGAACATTGGATAAGGCAACGATTATGGCAAGACTTTGTAAGGAGCATTATGATTTGTGGAGTGAGGCAGGAGAACGTGTAAAAAATGGGGAAGAAACATGTTGGAATGAATATCCACGCCCGCAGATGAGACGAAAAAATTACATGCTGTTAAATGGAAAATGGAAGCTGAATCATCAGGAGATTCAAGTGCCATTTCCGCCACAGGCTTTATTATCCGGTTATAAAGGAAAAATTGGAAATCATTTGGTGTATGAAAAGACATTTCGTGTGCCGGAAAATTTTATTGGAAAAAGAATGTTGCTGCATTTTGGAGCAGTAGATCAGATTGCAGAAGTCTGGGTGAATAATGAACTGGTGGGAACACATGAAGGCGGTTATTTACCATTTTCTTTTGATATTACAGAGAAAGTAAAGAAGCGTCATGAAAATATTTTGAAAGTAAAAGTGACGGATACTCTGGACAAGGCATATCCATATGGAAAGCAGAGAAAAAATCGCGGCGGTATGTGGTATACACCAGTCAGCGGTATCTGGCAGACCGTCTGGATAGAAGCGGTTCCGGAAAACTATATTGAAAACGTAGTATTAAAACCGGATTTACAGGGTGTAGATATTACACTGGAAGGAAATATAGATGGTTTCGAGGTACATGTGGCACTGGAAAATGGGATGTCGCTGGACAAAAAATTTACGGGAACATCAGGGAGACTGGAACTTTCTGGAGTGACTTTACAGGATGGAACCGTGTATGAACCGATTCTTTGGACGATAGATAATCCATATTTGTATGATATGACAATTACTGCAGGCAGTGACAAGGTAGATAGTTATTTTGCGCTTCGCACGATTTCTATCAGGAATATCAAAGGCATAAACCGTGTTTGCCTGAATGGTCAACCGATTTTTATGCATGGAGTTTTGGATCAGGGATATTACAGTGATGGTTTGTATCTTGCAGCAAATGAAGCAGAATACGAAAGAGATGTTTTGCGAATGAAAGATTTGGGGTATAATCTGCTTCGTAAACATATTAAGGTGGAGCCGGAATGTTTCTATTATGCATGTGACCGGTTGGGAATGCTGGTAATGCAGGATATGGTAAACAGTGGTCCGTACTCGTATGTATTTGATACGGTACTTCCGACGATTGGAATGAAGAAGAAAAAAGATACCAGAGGCAGCAAAAACAG
>JAXJUX010000186.1:0-9731 GCA_036308845.1 Ruminococcus sp. | reverse complement strand
TTTCTATTACTACTATTCATGTATCTAAAAGTATTGAATTTACAGTTACTTTACAACACTTCTATACATTCGCCTATTACTATATACCACTCCCAAATGGAGGTTCGGGACGCAGAGGTCGTGGGTTCGAATCCCGTCGCTTCGACTCCTTGGCAGGGGCACCGGAAGCCTTATTTTATAGGGTTTCCGGTTCTTTTTTTATTATTTTCCTTCATTTCTGCCTTCACACAAACACTTTTTCCAGAAAAAGCAATTCCATATTTCAAGATTTTATTCACACCCATAGCATTTAAATCTTCATCATACTGACGTTCATTCATCTGCTCAAGCGCACATTTTGCAAGAACACTCAATTTTTCATCACCACAAGATTTTTCTGCTTTTAATTCAATCAATATACCTGGAAGTTTATTATCTATAGGAATCATTTGAATATCAAAACGCCCCTTACCAGCTTCTCGATTTGAAGTCACACGATATCTATTATCCATCACAGCGCACAAACCTAATACTAAACCATGGTAAAATGTCTCATTTGCGGCATCATGATAACTGATTGTATGTATTAAAAACTGCTCCAAACGCATTTGCAATGCAGCAATATCCATACTGTAAATTGCCTCCTGAATAGCAATTGCCGCTGAAATTGGAATCACACGTTCTAACTGTGAGAGAATTTCCTTGCTATACACATATGCAATTTCTTTATTTGGCAACGCAACTTCGCACATATAATCACCACCAAATGTCTGGCTGCAGGCAATTACTTTCAAATAACCTGTCACCAATAAAAAACTGTAAATAGAAGATGGATTCTTTTGAATCTGTGGGTAAATGACACCCGCATCAATATGGGTTACAAAAGACCGCCCCCGCATCAACAATTCCAAACGTTCCATCGTTTCTGTTGTTGCCGTAGCCAAAATTTCGCTAATAATATCATTACTCCCCGTAGACTGCCAAAAAGCTTTGGGAATACATCCATTACTAAAATACCCCACAACAGACCATGGATTAAAAATTTCCGTTTTACCAAAACGATAACCATCATACCATTCACAAAGTTCATTATATTTTTCCGGCACACCATAATAAGCTGCTATCTGCTGCACTTCATCAGAAGTAAATCCAAAATATTCGCTATAGTGATAATCTAAAATGGAATTAATTTTTAAATTATTAAGCCCACTAAAAATACTCTCTTTCGCCACACGCAAAATTCCTGTCAAAAATCCATAAGACAAGTGCGGATTATCTTTCAGACCGCCTGAAAATAAAATTCGCATAAAATCAATCACTTCGTCATAATATCCCCGCATATGACCTTGCTGAATCGGCGTATCATATTCATCAATAATAATGATTGGGGCAATCCCATAGTGTGTATGCAGCATTCTTGAAAGATTTAAAAAAGACATTGCGATATCATTGGTATTAGCTTCTCCATTCAGCACACCAATCAAATAGTTTTTCTCATACAAACTGATTTTATCGCTTTTTAACAATTCATGATGCCGTTCAAATTCATTTCGGAGAATTTTGGAAATAAAATCATACGCCATTTCCCATGTTTCACACTTCACATCTTTGAACGTGACATAAATAACAGGATATTTTCCTTGATACTCTCGATATTCTTTCCCACATTCCCATATTTTTTTATCCTGGAAGTAAATCGAAGTATCTTCATCAGACTTTTCAAAAAATACACGCAGCATGTCCATGTTCAAGGTCTTCCCAAAACGACGCGGCCGAGTAAATAAAGAAACCTGTGGACGCTCATCTATAAAATCGCGAATCAGCAATGTTTTATCCACATAATAATATTCACTGGATGCCTTTCGATAATCGGAAATCCCAATAGGTAACGGCAACCTCTTCGTCGTTTTTTTACATTTCGCCATGTAGAGGTTATCTTCTTTGAAACGATTATCCGCTGGTTTCTTTGCATCAGCAGGAATAAGCCAGCGATCTGCATCTTTATAAGCTCCATTAATCCTTCCCGATTTACAAAGTACTGTGATTCTCCGTTGAGAAATTTCCCACCGATCAGATGCTTCTTTTGTTGTCATAAAGCCAATCATATAATCACCTTCCAAACATTTTCTTAACCATATTATACCGAAACATCAGAACAATAGCAACGTATCATTCGGAATAATACACACCATTATTCCTAACTATGTTATCTATAATTACAGATACTGTACTCACTCTAAAAACACAAAAGAGCCGAATTTCCCCTCCAGAAATTTCGACTCTTTTGTAATATATTCTATTCAATTTATAATTTCTTAGTTCACCTGGTAAACATCCGCATATTTCATTCCAAAACTCAATGCTTCTGCATGGCTTCCGAAGAAAATATCTACATGTCCATATGCGGTTCCTCTGTCTTCTACCGTATATATATGCCCATTGATTTTCAGTTTCGTTCCAAATGGAACTCCACCCATGGCTACAGTTCTTCCCGGTGTCGGTGATGCACCGCTGGCTGTTCCGCCTCCTGCCCATTTACCACAGCATATACTGCAGGCACAATATGCAGTCAGTTTGAAACGTCCCAAATAGGTTTCTGACGAACCGGATGAGCTGGAAGACCCTGATGAACCGGAACCACCTGAAGAACTGGAAGATGAAGATTCCTGTTTTTCCTGTTCTGCTTTCTTCGCTGCTTCCTCAGCTTTCTTTGCAGCTTCCTCTGCTGCCTTCTGCGCTGCTTCTTTTGCAGCCTGATCTTTTGCTTTTTGGGCCGCTTCTTTTGCCGCCTGTGCTTCGGCTGCTGCTTTTCTCGCAGCTTCTTCTGCCTGTTTTCTTGCTGCTTCTTCTGCAGCTTTCTGAGCTGCCAGACGAGCGGCAGCTTCTTCTTCTTTTGCTTTCTTCAGCAATGCATTGATTGCTTCTTCCTGCTCGCTGATTTGCTGCAGCAATGCCTGCTCTGCTGATTCCTGACTCGCAATATTGGACTGATATTCGCGAATCTGATTATATGTAGCCTGTACCAATTCTTCTACAGCAGCCTGCTTGTCCTCACTCTCCTGCTGCAGAACAACGATAGCTTCTTTTTCAGCAATTACCTGCTGTTCTTTTATTTCTATTTCTTCTTTTATCTGGCGATAAGTATCCAACATATTACGGTCATATTCGGCCATCTTAGTGATATTCTCTGCCTGATTCAAAAAGTCAGCAATACTTTCCGATCCAAACAACAATGCAATATAATCACTGTTTGAATTCTCATACATATACTGAATACGAATTTTCATAGCCTCATACTGTTCTTCTTCTTCCTGTTTGGCTATTTCCAATTCACCCTGCAATACTTCAAGTTCCGCCTGTTTTGCATCATAATCTTTCTGTAATTGTTCCAAACTTGCACGCAAATCATTTAACTGAACATTCAGTTCATTCAAGTACGTTTCTGATTCATTCTTTTTTGATTCCAGCTCTGCTATCTTTTCCTGTGTGATCTGAAGGCTTGTCTTATTTTGCTGCTGCTGCTGTTTTGCATCTGATATTTTTTCCTGTGTAGTAGACCCAAACGCCTGTACAATATTTCCGATCAACAGGATAAAGGCTAACAGGAGGCAAATCATTGTCTTCTTTTTCATACCAAAATCCTCTCGTTTTTCTCAACTATTTTAAATTATAACACACCATTCATCATTTGTGAAGTAAACTTTTAATATCTTGTAACATTCGTGTAACATCTTTCCACATTTCCACATTCATTTTCAAGCGCAAGACACAATATCTGGTTAATTTTTTCTCCAACCACCCCAGTATTTGTTTTTCAACACGCCATTTACCAATTTACCCCAGCCCAAAGAAAAGTTATCCACACACACTAAAATCCATCCTTTTTTGCTGGTTGCCTCCCCATCTTCCACCAAAATAGTCTCACCTTTTAAGTATCTCTCGATTCTCTCATCATCTGGGCGCAAGGAAAGCACCCCTTTGTATTGGTCGGCATGTAAAGTCATCGCCAACTGCTGAGAAGGCTCAAAACGGTCTTTCTTCAATTCTCCCATGTACAATCCGTTTCTCAGAAAATGAATTCCATTTAATTTTTCCGGCAGTTCCGGAACCATATAGACTTTTTCTCCACGGATTTCCGTTCGTTCCCAATCCGGTTTCCACTGGCAATCCGCAAAGAATTCTTCCAATACTTTTCTGCTCTTTTTATCCAGTTTTGCTGCGCGGCCAATTCTTATGCGATTTGCGGGTGCATCTTCACTCTTTTGCAAAAGAGCCATAAAATGCCCTTCCCCTTTCATTTTATGAGGCCAGATACGCACACATTTGGACAATTCCGCATTTCCATTTCCCCACGCTGGATTCCCCTGAGAAAATCCTTCACACGGTGCAATCGGGAGCAATTCCATTTCCGGACACTGTTCCAAAATCCATGAAATACTTCCCTCATTTTCCACTGGTGCGAAGGTACAGGTAGAATAAAACAACAATCCGCCTGGACGAAGCATTTTTACTGCATTTTTTAAAATATCTTTCTGCAATTTTGCAAAATATTCCGGACGTTCTTCATCCCACGTTTTGATGACCTCCGGATCTTTTCGGAACATTCCTTCCCCAGAACATGGTGCATCTACCATCACTTTATCAAAAAATCCTTCAAAACTCTCTGCCAGTTTCCCCGGCACTTCATTGGTAACAAATGCATTGGAAATCCCGAACAATTCCAGATTTTTAAGGAGTGCTTTCGCTCTGGCATTGCTGATATCGTTGGCAACAAGTACGCCTTTTCCTTCAAGAGCAGCTCCCAACGCCGTTGCCTTTCCACCCGGTGCCGCACACAGATCAAGCACTCTTTCACCCGGAAATACAGGCAGACGGGATGCAGGTGTCATGGCACTCGGTTCCTGCAGATAATACAAGCCCGCTGTATAGTAAGGATGACGTGCTGGCTGATCTTCTTCCTGATAGAAATAGCCTGTTTCTGTCCATGGAATTTCACTCAGATGAAAACCGGAACCATCTTCCAATTCTTCTTTTGTTATTTTTAAAGGATTGATACGCAGACCAAACTGACGGGTATTTTGGTAACTGTCAAGATACGCTTCAAATTCCTCGCCAAGCATCTTGCGCATACGTTCTTCAAATTTTATCGGTAACTCAGGTTTCATAGGAACCTCCTTCTATTTATAATCTCCGTAAAAAGAAGCGGTGATCCCCCAATCACCGCTTCCTCTTTTGTCCCCACATTTTTTGAGAATCACTCTTCTCCTTCAGCAGATTCATCTGCCATTACTTCTTCGTACTTGTTTAAGATCAAGCTCTGAATTCTTTCTCTTGTGCTTGAGTTGATTGGATGTGCGATATCGCGATATTCTCCATCCGTTGCTTTTCTGCTTGGCATTGCAATAAACAGTCCTTTTTCACCTTCAATAACCTTGATGTCATGTACTACAAATTCCTCGTCAATTGTGATAGATACAACTGCTTTCATTTTGCCTTCTTTCGCAACTTTTCTTACTCGTACATCTGTAATGTTCATGATACTCATTCCTTTCCAGGGCATTCATGATGAAACCTTACATTGCAGCTATAGGGCTATTGGTTCTCACCATACTCCTTCCGCGTCCCTTCTGTAATGTGGCGATCATCCAGGATGCTAGAGCGCATAACGCTCATGCTTCTCCACGACGATCTTAATTCCATCCTCCCCGCAATAACGTGAATTTGCTCGAATCGAGTCACGACTTTCCACGATGCAGTTTTCTATATAAGTATTATCTCCCAAATAAACATCATTGAGGATGATAGAATTCTTAATCACACAGTTTGCTCCAACATATACATCTTTAAACAGGATAGAATTTTCCACTGTTCCGTTGATGATACATCCACTGGAAACCAAACTGTTTTTGACTTTGCTGCCCGGATTGTATTTTGCAGGCGGCAGATCGTCGATTTTTGATTTGATTGATGGATAGGAATCCATAAAATATTTACGGACATCTTTTTTCAGGAAATCCATATTTGTCTTGTAATAGGATTCCACTGTGGAAATATTGCTCCAATACTCATCAATTTTATATCCGTAAATTCGTTTTAAATTTCTATAACGAATCAAAATGTCTTTTACAAAATCGTTGCGTCCTTCCTGTGCGCATCTTTCAATCATTTCGATCAAAAGACGGCGGCGAAGAACATAAATACCAGTAGAAATCGTGTTAGATGTGGACACCATCGGTTTTTCTTCAAATTCTTCGATACGTCCATCTTCATTCATCTGTAACACACCAAATCTTGTGACTTCTTCTCCTTCTTCCATATCTTTGCACACGATGGTTACATCGGCGCGTTTTTCGATATGGTATTCGAGAACTTTATTATAATCCAGTTTGTAAACGCCGTCACCGGAAGCAATGACTACATATGGTTCATGACTTTTCTTAAGGAAATCCAGATTCTGATAAATAGCATCTGCTGTTCCCTGATACCACAGGCTGTTATTTGGTGTGATGGTTGGTGTAAATATATACAAACCGCCCTGTTTTCTTCCGAAATCCCACCATTTAGATGAGCTCAGATGCTCATTCAGTGATCTGGAGTTGTACTGTGTCAATACTGCAACTTTGGAAATATGAGAATTTGCCATGCTGCTCAGTGCAAAGTCAATTGCTCGATAACTTCCACCTACAGGCATCGCTGCGATTGCTCTTTTATTGGATAATTCTCTCATTCTTCTGTTATTACCGCCGGCCAAGATAATTCCCAATGCTCTCATATTATTCACCATCCTTCTTTAAAATTGCGCCGCCGCTTACCAAAGCTCCATCTGGATAATCATCCAGAGTCGTTTTGCCGCTGATAGCTGTATTTTTACCAATTTTTACGTTGGACGGAATGACGGTGTCTTCTGCGATTGTTACAAGACCAAATCCATAAATCGCAGGTTTGTAAACGTTTGGTTTTTCTTCACCAACGCCCATTACAACATTGTCACCTACGACTGCATTTTCTGCAACAATTGCTTTTGAAATCTCACATCCGGAACCAATAGACGCTTTCTTCATAATAATAGAATCACGCACTACGGTACCTTCTTCAATCGTAACACCTGCGCCGATGACGGAATTGTATACTTTTCCATAAATTTCCGCACCCTCGCTGATAATACTTCTTTCAATCACAGCGTCCTCAGAAATATACTGTGGACGAATGATATCACCTTTTGTATAAATCTTCCAGAACTCTTCGTAAAGGTTAAATTCCGGAATAATATCGATCAGTTCCATATTGGCTTCCCAATAAGAACCTAATGTTCCAACATCCTTCCAGTATCCATTGAACTCGTACGCAAATAAACGTTTATCGTTATCCTTACAGTACGGCAGGATATGTTTTCCAAAGTCACAATTTGGCTCATCTTTTAATTGAATCAGAGATTCTCTTAAGACTGGCCATGAGAAAATATAAATACCCATGGATGCCAGATTGCTTCGTGGATGTTCTGGTTTCTCTTCAAATTCTGTAATTTTTCCGGTATTATCGGTAATCATAATACCGAATCGACTGGCTTCTTCCATCGGTACAGGCATGCAGGCTATCGTTACGTCTGCGTTGTTTGCCTTATGTTCGTCCAGCATCAATTCGTAATCCATCTTGTAAATATGGTCACCGGACAAAATCAGTACGTAATCAGGGTTATATGTATCCATGTAAGCCAGGTTCTGGTAAATCGCATTTGCAGTTCCTGTATACCAGTCACTGTTTTCGCTTTTTTCATATGGTGGAAGAACAGTAACTCCGCCTTCGTTACGGTCCAAATCCCATGGAATACCAATTCCAATGTGAGAATTCAAACGCAATGGCTGATACTGTGTCAATACACCTACGGTATCGATTCCTGAATTGATGCAGTTACTCAGTGGGAAATCGATAATACGATATTTTCCGCCAAAAGACACTGCTGGTTTTGCAACGTGTTCTGTCAAAACACCCAGACGGCTTCCCTGGCCACCTGCAAGCAACATTGCTATCATTTCTTTCTTTATCATGCAATCACCTCATGTCAAAATAATAGTGCAAATATTATATCATAAGTTTTCGTAGTAGTGAACATTTTTTACATATTTTTATCTTAATAGTTTACATTTTTATTAATTTTGCTAATTTTTACCATTTTGTCTTTATATATTATTTACAGTTTTGCACAATTCCGTTATACTTTATTCCCCTTTTTTTGACTCTATCTGCCACGTTAAAGCAGCAAATCATCCAGACACCGAAAAAAAACTTTTCATTTTGTATATTTCAGCATATAATAAAAAAAGAACTTCGGTTCATTACCATGCAAAATTTTATTTAGAATAGTTTTTCCTATTCTAAAATAAACTTATACTCAAGGAGATTATAGCTATGTATACAATTGATTTTAATAAACCTATTCACGTGCATTTTATCGGAATCGGCGGAATCAGCATGAGCGGTCTGGCAGAAATCCTGCTTCAGGAAGGCTTCACGATTTCCGGTTCTGACGCAAAAGAAAGTGCTCTGACCAAACAGTTAGAATCCAAAGGCGCTCAGATTTTCTATGGACAGCGTGCTTCTAATATTATAGAAGGAATTGAACTGGTGGTTTACACAGCTGCCATTCATCCAGACAACCCAGAATATGCTGCAGCTGTTGAAAAAAATATTCCAATGATGACACGTGCAGATCTGCTCGGCCAGATCATGACAAACTATCAGATTCCAATCGCTGTATCCGGAACTCACGGAAAAACAACAACAACTTCCATGGCTTCTCATATTCTGCTGCAGGGCGGTTTTGATCCTACCATTTCCGTAGGCGGCATCCTGCCAGCCATCGGTGGTAACCTTCGCGTAGGAAATTCCGGCACATTTATTACAGAAGCCTGCGAATATACCAACAGCTTTTTGAGTTTCTTCCCAAAAATCAGTATTATTCTGAATATCGATGCGGACCATCTGGATTTCTTCAAAGACATTGACGACATTCGTCATTCTTTCCGTCTGTTCGCAGAAAAATTACCTGCTGACGGTACTTTGATCATCAACAGCGATACACCAAAATACGAAGACATCATCAAAGATCTTCCTTGCGAAGTCATCACTTACGGTCTGGAAACAGAAGCTGATTATACAGCCGAAGACATTACATACGACGCACAGGGACATGCTACTTTCACTTGCCGTTACAAAGGAGAAGTAGTTGGCAGATTTTCTTTACAGGTTCCTGGCATCCACAACGTATCCAATGCCCTGTCTGTTATCGCTCTGGGTATGAGACTGGATATGAGTCTGGAAGATCTGCAGAAAGGTATCATGAATTTTACAGGTACTGACAGACGTTTCCAGTACAAAGGAACACTTGGCGGAGTGACAATCATCGATGATTATGCACATCATCCAACAGAAATCGAAGCAACCCTTCGTTCCGCTAAGAATTATCCACATAAGACGACATGGTGCGTATTCCAGCCTCATACGTACACACGTACCCATGCACTGCTTCATGACTTCGCAAAAGCGCTGACTTTGGCAGATCATGTTGTTCTGGCAGATATTTATGCAGCAAGAGAGGTAAATACTCTTGGAATTTCTTCAAAAGATCTGCAAAAATGCATCCAGGAACTGGGAACTCCATGTGTATACTTCCCTACTTTTGATGAAATCGAAAATTATTTGTTAGAAAATTGTATCCACGGCGATTTGTTGATAACTATGGGTGCCGGAGATGT
>JAXJUX010000185.1:0-3167 GCA_036308845.1 Ruminococcus sp. | reverse complement strand
TTGTATGAGCTTGAGAAAAAGAATCCGGATAAAAAATTCTATTTTACAAAAACAGAACCAGTTTGCCACGATATGAAGCTGATCACACTGGAAAAAATCAAAGAAGTCCTGGAAACAGGAACAAATGCTGTGGAAGTAGATGAAACAGTGAGAGAAAAATCAAAAAAACCATTGGAACGTATGTTGGAATTGGGAAAATAGGAGAAAAACATGAAAATGGAAGCAGATATTGTCATTGCAGGCACTGGGGTAGCAGGTCTATTCAGTGCGTTACAATTGTCAAAAGATAAAAAAATTGTAATGATTACAAAATCTGATTTGGAAAGCAGCGATTCTTATCTGGCACAGGGAGGCATCTGTGTTCTTCGAGATGACGAGGATTACGACAGCTTTTTTGAAGATACCATGAAAGCGGGACATTATGAAAACAGAAAAGAATCGGTCGATATCATGATCCGCGATTCCAGAGAAATTATTGATGATCTGATTCGGTTTGGTGTAGAATTCAAGAAAGAAAATGGTGAATATGTATACACCAAAGAAGGTGCACATTCCAAACCACGTATCCTGTTCTTTGAAGATATTACAGGAAAAGAAATCACGAGAAAATTGCTGCAGAGAGTGAAAGAACTTCCGAATGTAACGCTTTACGAATACACGACAATGGTGGATATGATAGAAAAAGATGGTGTCTGCCAGGGAATCAAAGCTGTGAAGCGAGACGGTACGGAGATGGATATTTACGCTTCCCATACGATTTTTGCGACAGGAGGTATCGGCGGTCTGTACGACCATTCCACCAATTTCCCACATTTGACAGGGGATGCCATTACGATTGCAGAAAAACATGATGTGAAGTTGGAACATCTGGATTATGTGCAGATTCATCCGACTACGCTGTATTCGAAAAAGCCTGGAAGAAGATTCTTGATTTCCGAATCTGTGCGAGGCGAAGGCGGCATTTTATTAAATCATAAAAAAGAACGATTTACAGACGAGCTAAAACCGCGCGATGTGGTGACAAAAGCCATTCGTGAGGAAATGAAAAAAGAGGGAACCGATTTTGTCTGGCTTTCCATGGAAAATATTCCGAAAGAGACAATTTTGGGCCATTTCCCGAATATTTATCGTCATTGCCTGGAAGAAGGGTATGACGTAACAAAAGAATGTATCCCTGTGGTTCCTGCTCAGCATTATTTTATGGGCGGAATCTGGGTGGATTCAGACAGCAAGACTTCCATGGACCGACTGTTTGCAGTCGGAGAGACAAGCTGCAACGGGGTTCATGGAGCGAACAGACTGGCAAGCAATTCTCTTTTGGAGAGTCTGGTATTTGCAAAACGAGCAGCAAAGAAAATAAATGCAGAAGGAAAGGAATAAGAATTATGAATAAGATTACAATGACATTACAGGCAGATCATTTGATTTTGGCAGCATTAAAAGAAGATATTTCCAGTGAGGATGTATCCACAAACTCCGTGATGAAGGAAGCAGTGGAAGGGGAAGTTGACCTGATCTGCAAACAGGACGGTATCATTGCAGGACTTCCTGTATTTCAGAGAGTATTTGAACTGTTGGATGAAAATGTTTGTTTCGAGCTGTATGTAAAAGATGGCGATGAAGTGAAAAATGGACAGCTGATGGGAAAAGTAAGAGGAGACATTCGTGTGTTGCTGTCCGGAGAACGTGTGGCTTTGAATTACCTGCAGAGAATGAGTGGAATTGCCACTTATACAAAATCTATCGCAAAACTGTTTGAAGGTACAAAAACAAAACTTCTGGATACCAGAAAAACAACACCAAACATGCGTATTTTTGAAAAATATGCAGTAAAAGTGGGCGGCGGACACAATCATCGTTACAACCTGTCCGACGGTGTTATGTTAAAAGACAATCACATCGGGGCAGCAGGAAGCATCACAAAAGCCGTTCTGATGGCAAAAGAATATGCACCATTTGTTAGAAAAATCGAAGTAGAAGTAGAAAATCTGGACATGGTAAAAGAAGCGGTGGAAGCTGGCGCTGACATCATTATGCTGGATAACATGACAACAGAAGAAATGAGAGAAGCTATCCGTATCATCGACGGCAGAGCAGAGACAGAATGTTCCGGAAATGTAACAAGAGAAAATGTCAGCCGTCTGACAGACCTTGGGGTTGACTATGTTTCCAGTGGTGCATTGACACATTCCGCTCCAATCCTTGACATTTCCCTGAAAAATCTGCACGCAATTTAAGGGAGAGGGAAAGGATTTATGAAAGGTACCGGACGCAGAGACGTCATCATTGACCGGCTCAAAAGCAGTGCACAGCCGGTTTCCGGGAAACTTCTGGCAGAAGTCTGTGAAGTGAGCCGCCAGATCATTGTGCGGGATATCGCGCTCATTCGAGCAGAAGGATTTGATATCATTTCCACCAGCAGAGGATATGTTTTACACGAGGGAACACAGGAAGTAACCCGTATATTTAAAGTGTATCACAGCGATGAACAGATGGAAGACGAATTGTATTCGATTGTAGACTTGGGTGGAAAAATCGTAAACGTCATGGTGAACCACCGGGTTTACGGAAAAATGGAAGCAGATCTTTCCATAAATTCCAGACGAAAAGTGGACGAATATATGGATAATATCAGAAGCGGAAAATCCTCACCGTTAGAAAATATCACATCAAATTATCATTATCATGAAATCGAGGCGGAAAGCGAAGAAGTTCTGGATGAGATTGAAAATATGCTGAGGGGAAAAGGATATTTGGTAGAAAAATAAAAAACAGGCACGACTTTCTTTGAGAGAGAAGTTCGTGCCTGTTTTTCTGCTGATTTACTTTCGTTCGTAGGCTGCCCTTTCTTTTAAAAGGTGCGGCATGGAAGTTTTTAAAATAAACAGCATATTTTGTATCAGGACATCATCATCTGATTTCTGTGTGTTTTTTATATGAGAAATGGTCATGCTTGCCAATGCTTCCGCATAAAACTGCGCCAATAAAACTGCGCCATGAAGTCTTTGAATTCTTCGCTTATGGATAACTGCATTTGGCGTGCACCGCTATTGATTGCCTGCTTCATAACACCGATAATATCTGCATAAAAGAACCGTTTCATTTCCTGATGCCCCATGTATTCATATGCTCAATTGATGATGTGTCTGCTTTCGTTTACATAGTTC
>JAXJUX010000184.1:0-16101 GCA_036308845.1 Ruminococcus sp. | reverse complement strand
TTCTTCCTCTAAACGCAACTGTTCGGCTTCTTCCTGGCGGCGTTTCTCGGCTTCCTCCTCTAAACGCAACCGTTCGGCTTCTTGGCGACATTTTTCTTCCTCGGCTTCTCGTTCTTCTTGTATTCTCTCGGCTTCTCTGCGTTTCCGTTCTTCTTCTTCGACTTCTCGACGCTGACGTTCTTCCAGTTCGATAGTTTTTTCAACAACTTCATTGTCAGCTGCTTTCGTACCACCATATAAATTCTCTTTAAAAACAGCACGTCTTCGTTTCTGCAATGGTTTCAACTTTGGATTTATAATAGATTTATATAAATTTTTCCCACCTAAAGCAAATGGATTATCCATATCATCCTTATAATCCGAAATACGAATACCATCAAATTCAAAAGACTCCGGCATTTCATAAGAATCTTCTATATCCTGCACTGTAATTTTTTCTTCTTCAACAACTGCAAATTGCACTGGAGTTTTTTTCAATTCACTTTCTGCTTCTTGCTGCTCAATAACTACAGATGGTACTTCGATAACTTCTGTTTCTTCAATAATTATTTCTTCTATATCACAAATTCCATCTGTTGGTGCCTGAACAGATTCCTTTTCCGCTTGTTTACTTTCAATGACTGTTCCACAGCCTCCGCAGAATTTCGCTCCCTCACGTAATACTTTTCCACAATTTGGACAAAGATTTCCTTTTGTTTGTGCAGTATTTGCAGCTACTTTCTTGTTTTCTTCTTCAGGCTTTACTTGTGCAGTTGTTTCTATTTTTATCTGCGAATCTGCCTGTGCTTTTTTCTCCGATTTGGTTTCTGGTTTTATTTCTGGCTTTCTTTCAGGATTTACCTCTGGTTTTATCTTCGGTTGCTCCTGAGATTTTTGTACCCGACTTTCTTCACTCAAAGAAGTTCCACAGCCTCCACAAAATTTTGCTCCTGCACGCAATACTTTCCCGCAGTTTGGACATTTCGTTTCCTTCGTCTCAGATTTTTTTGTCTCTGCTTTTGTCGACAATTTCGCTTCTGCCTTTTCTTGCATCTCTTTTTTCTTTGGTTCTTGTATGGAAGTTCCACAACCACCACAGAATTTTGCTCCCGCACGCAATGTTTTCCCACAATTTGGGCATGTTATTTCAGATATATTTTGATTATTATGGATTTTAGGTTCAATTACTAATGAACTGCCACAACCACCGCAAAATTTTGCTTCTATACGTAGCTGTTTTCCGCATTTTGGACATGTTTTATATTCAAGATTTGAACTTGCCATTATAACGCCCCCTTCTATGACAAATTTCGACTATTTTACGAATAATTATAGTTTATTCTGACTATTTTTTCAATCATTAGACTTATACGCAAGCCAAAAAAAGGGGAAATCGACCGATTTCCCCTTCTTGTAACATCATTATTTATATTGCATTCTTTCTTCAAATGTGGAAATTGTAATAGCATTTTGCTTTTCATACTTATTTAACATATCCTGCGTAAAATCATCAGCATCTATGGTTCCGTGATACCATGATTTTGAATTGAAGTATTCCTGCAAAGCTGCATCCTGGAATTTACGACCTTTTCTTGCATAGATTTCATTTCTGGCTAGTCTTAATTCTTCCTGTGTCAGATGCATAATATCTGCTTCTGCATAATATCGAGAATCACTCTCTGGAAGAATATAGTCATCATTCATTTCTGGAGTTGGAGTAGGTTCCATTGTAACTACTACTTTTCCGATACCTTGAGATTCCTGTTCTTCTTCAACAACTGTTTCATCTACTGTTTCGCTTTCTACAGTTTCATCAACATCTTCTTCTACAACTGCACCCTCCGCCATTTCTTCAGAAGATTGCTGTACTTCATCATATGTATCATCCACTTCATTTTGCTGATTATAAGATTCCTGATATGCTTTTTGCTGTTGACGCTGCTGAATCGCATAGTAATTGAAATTTTTCACAATGACGGACACTAATAACAAACACACAACAACAACCGCAGCGGTAATTCCCAATTCTTTCGCATCACTTTCCTTTTTTGGTGGATAAAATGGATTATTAGTTTTATCTACTTTTACGCCAGATGGCTGATATACAGGTTGCTGCTGGCCTTTTTTCCCTTTTTTCTTTTTCTTTCCAAATGCCATGTCAAACCCTCCTATTCTTCCATCATAAGCTGTGCTTTCAGACTCTGAATTCTTGCAACACGATCTTCACTTGCCGGATGACTGCTTTCCAAACTTGCAAATAATCCATTTGGCTTACCGCCTCCGATATAGGAAAGGAGCGCTATCAAACCATCCGCATATCCAAGCCTTGCAGAAAATTCATCTGCTTCATATTCATTATTTCTACTGGTTTTCATACAAAGCAATACACCAATTTTCGTCCATACTTTCATAAACACATTGAGTGCAAATAATGTAATCATTCTGGAAAGTGTACCCATTAAACTGATAAACCAACCATCATCATCGCCAGTAAACGCCCCAACGATATTCATGATTACTTCCATAACAATTGCGCCAATCTGGAACAGCCATACAAGTGCTGTAATTACGGTGTTTCCTACAGAAACGACCAAAATTCTGTCGGTATCTTTATGAGACAAATGTCCAAATTCATGCCCTAAAGTTGCTTTGATCTGTTCGTCACTCATCACAAGAAGTCCACGTGTAACACACATTGTTTTTCTTCCTGTTGCAAATGCATTCGGAGCAGTATCATCACAAATAAACAATCTTACATCATCCGAAATCATTGGATTTGCCATTTTTGCTTTGTAATACACTTCTTTGAACAATGGATATAAACGATCTACAATATCCTGATCCTCAATCTTATGGCATCCCGTCTGACGACGAAGCATCCATTCACCAATCGGAGACAAAGCTACTGACATAGAACCGATATACAAAATCAATCCACACAAAAGTCCCCAATAAATCGGTAATGCAAACATTGCTGTTACCACCAGGCTAATGATAAAAATATTCAATAACAAATAAATGCACAGCGGAATATTGGATTTTGAAAATAAACGGCTTAAAAAGTCAAATACATAAAAACTCTTTATTCCCGTTTCTTGCTTTGATGGCAGTTTCTCCAAATCGAATTCTCGATTCACCTCCGCTATACTCATTCCAGCAGACGATTTCATGGTAACCGATGATGTCTCATATGAATCTTTCTCATTCATACGATCATCCGTAAATCCACTATCGTGTCCCGCCTTAACCGTACCACCACCTGTTATTTTTTCTTCTTTTTTCTCGGTCTTTGTCATTTTTGCGCCGCAATTCCAGCAAAACATATCACCGTCTTCCACTCTCGAACCACATTTCGTACAAAACATACAGACCCCTCCCATCTTGTAAATTTAAGTTCCCTCTATGAACTTACGTGAGATGCAACACAACTTAACATTCCCTCATTTTGTACATCTCTAATACCATAGTGATTGTAACATAAAACACTATGATTCGCTATTCTATTTATAAGAAAGTATAAATTCATTATTTTGTATAAATATTTTTTGTCCTTTTACACATACTGATTCCATGAAGAACAAATTTATTTTTTGCGGAATTATAGGATGGTGTCTGGAAATTTTCTGGACAGGATTGCACTCTTTCGGAATTGGAAGACGTGATCTTATGGGACATTCATCACTATGGATGTTTCCTATTTACGGGTGCGCGGCAATTATTTCTCCCTTATCAAAACTCTCTCGTAAATGTCATACCTTTACGAGAGGCGTTATCTATATGCTGCATATTTTTCTTGGTGAATATATCTCTGGCAGTCTGCTGAAAAAATATCACATGTGTCCATGGGATTATTCCAAAAGTCGTTTCCACATCCATGGCGTCATACGATTAGATTATGCACCTGTATGGTTTTTCACCGGACTGCTATACGAAAAATTACTTACATCTCAAGAAAAGTCCCTTTAAAGTAATCTATCCTTTAAGGGGCTTTTTCTTGTAAATATATAGCCCCAACATACCGCAGCAAAGAATACTAACCACCCATATCCCTCTTTTTACCATATTTTTCACATACAGTTGAGAGGAAACCAGTACAGATTTCTGAAAATCATATGCACTCTTAAAATCTTCATCGTTGGTATCTGTTATATTTCCCGCCAAATCTTCTACGACCAGTTGTATCGTTTGAAATCCCTGACTTTCTTCTACTTGAAAGTACCCTTTGTAATCATTTGCATTCTCACCGAAATCCGTAATCGTATCTCCATATTGCTTTCCATTCAAATATATTTTTACATTCTTTAATCCTACCGTATCAAAAACTGTGTATGTTACTTCTACGTTCTGCGCATCAACGATTTTCTTTTCCAGACCTGTAATACTCGTAATTTCTGGTGGCGTATCATCTATGACGAAGGATATCTCTGTTTCTTTTTCGCTGCTATTTTCAGATTTATGACCAGCTTCATCCTCTGAAAAAACAGACACCTTATAAAATCCTTCTTCTATAAAATTTTCTTTGGCAATCGTATATTGATATTCATACCAGCCCTTTTTCTCCATCGAGACCGAATAGATATTATCGTCTAAAGGCTTCCCATCCCTCGTAATTTCAACATGCATAGAATTTTCTATCAGAGGACTCGCATTATACTCTGTAAGGAGCAAATCCTGCATGGATGTTTTTACGTATTTCCTATCCTCACAAAGCAGAGCAGCTAAGGAATCACTATATGCATACTGCGACCCAAAACGATTTATGGTAAACACTATACTTTCTGCTTTTTTATTTCCTGCTTTATCCTTTATTGCTAAAGAAAGCTCATACAACCCATCCCATTTCACATCTTTCGCAAATATATCACACGTTCCCATCCCACCTTGCTCATTTTTTTCTATCAGACATTCCAGCTTTTTTGTAATATTTACATTATTTCCTTCCAATTTTGTGTGAACCAATTTCATTTCCACAGAGTCATAATTCGCGTCCTTATATGTAATCACAGGAAGCACTTCTCCATTATATGTTTTTCCATCTTCCACGCCCCGGATTTCCAATACATCTATCGCCTGATCAATCACAAATGCTTTCCCTGCAGCACTATTGCCATAATCTACAGTCTTATTGACATGATCGGTCATATCCTGCACATGTATATCCAATGTATAAGAACCATCTTTTTCATATATAATGGTTGCAGTATGCGTATCTCCATTGTGAACCCATGTTATTTCGGGATTTGCAATTTTTACATCGTTCACAAAAGCTGTCTGCGCAACCAGCACTTTATCCTCCGCAAAATTTCGTTCTTTAACTCTCACTGTAGCGGTACGCGTTTTATCGAAATATTTTTCGTTTTTTACATCATTGTTATCATACTGTACAGTCACTGTCGGTGATGTTTTGTCTATCACAAAAGAATTGGATGCTTCACTATTTCCATATAAAATACCGGAACAAGCATTGCCTGCAGAATCTTTGTATGTAATGTCAAAACTATATTCGTCTTCTTCCCCATAATACAACATCATTTTCCAAATCGTATTATCCTGATTTCCATTTCCGCTTATTTTCGTCCACGTGGTCTTTTTCGGAACATTCCCATATTTGCTGTATGTTTTTAGTACAACATCTTCCGCATTAAAATTTCTTTCCATAATGGTAATCATTGCCGTCCGACCTTCTGTGAAATACTTTCCATTTACAGAAGAATTGTTATCATAAGAAATCTGAATCACGGGAGCTGTTTTGTCTATTGCAATTTCTTCATCTTTAGTTTTACTAACGCTTTGGTTTCCCGCCGAATCAACAGCAATAATTTCCACTTGCACATGATTGCTGTTAAATATATCGGCATCAATGGTAAGCGTTCCCTTCCACAAATACGCCAAACGATCAGAAGAAAAAATAGCGCCCTTATTATGATCGGAATCCCTGTCAAACAATGTCCCAGTCTCTATTGCACCGATATCCAGTGCATATATTTTATATGTAATTTTATGAATTCCTGAACATGGTTGTCCTTTTTCCGTTACTTCTATATGAATCGCCACATCATCATGAAAAAGACCATTTTCATTTTGTTCCTCTGAAAAAAGCGCTATCTGAGGAGCCTGCCATTCTTCCACTTTGTCTGACACATCATTCATGACAGATGCATCCACATATTTTGTATGCAATGAAAATAAAAACATAATCACTATTCCTACAAATCTCAGCACTCTACGTTCATCTCCTTATCCGTATCATCTCCTAATCCATATGTTTCTTCCCAAAATTCTGTTTCTTCTGTTTTTGCACTTTTTATGATTGCTTCTGCCTGCCAATAGTCTTTAGCGATATGGCTGCTTCCTTTAGGAACTGATTTTTTCTCGAACAACATAGGAATTTTGAAAACGAAGAAAAAACAAACGGTCAACAAAAAGCAAACACCCGAAATACCAAATAAAATACAGGATAATTTTATTAAAATACCAGCCAATTTTACACATCCTTTTCTTCTATAGATTCATAACTTTGCCAAATGGCACTTCTATAGATGTTATATTTCTCTAAAATCTGCTTTCGTAAATGAACGGATTGTTCTTTCTGCACGGATAATAAAGCTGCCTTTTCATAGGCCATATCCAACAACTCCATAACCACTTCCTTATCAGTATGAACAGAAGCCATATACAAACGCTGATCATACAAAAACATGAGTACTCCGTTATACAAAACCAGCTGATCGTATGCGTTTACTGTCTGCATATCCTGTATGGTTTGTCGAATCTCACCAAACAGGAGCTCATAATCTTCTTTCGATGCTTCTTCAACCGTTACCGATGCCAATATATATTTTTTATAGAAAGTACAGATGTGATAATAACAATGCGATACTGCTTCGTGTGAAAATCCTTCCTTTTGAACTTTATTTTTGACATTCATTTCAAAAAATGGATATGCTTTTTGCACACGGTGTGCAAAACTATATGTCCCATCGTCATCCACATAATAACTAAAATACAACTTTCCGATTTTATAATGAAGTTCTGCCACCTCAGCTGATGTAGGATCCAAACCATCTTTGTTTGCGTTATATAACGCCAACAGCACATCATTTTCTTTTTTCCCAAAACTGCCTTCCTGCTCAAAGGCATCCACAATCTTCATATACGCACGGGGATCATAAGGAAAAATCGCAATTGCCTGTTTATAACTTTCTATTTTTTCAGAAAGAGAGGTCGCATCTACAATACTTATTTTTGCCTCATACGTGTTATTGTTTATCCTGCAGGCAAAAAAGCGGCACACACTCCCAGCAATCAGCGTAACTACACATAAAATCGCTGAGCAAAAAAACATACCTATTTTTCGTTTTCTTTTTTTCCGATATCCTTCCGTCAGTTGCTGCGGATGTTCCAAATCATACAGCAGTTCCTTACAATTCTGATATCGTTTTTCTGCAGCTGGCTGTACACATGTATCAATAATATACTCTATCCCCTCTGAAATCTGATTGTTATGCTGCCTGACCGGTATATATGGATGTCCCTTACGCGGATCTACGCCTGTCAGCAAATGAAACATAGACATCCCCAAAGCGTAAATATCCGACCGCTGATCCGTTCGTCCGCAATATTGTTCTGGCGGCGCATACCCTTTCGTTCCTAAAATCATCGTATCTGTCTGCTGTTCCTTATATTCCCGCGCAATGCCAAAATCAATGATTTTAATCGTTCCTTCTGGTTTTAACATGATATTGGACGGCTTCATATCCCTATAGATAATAGGTGGATTTTGATTATGTAAATAAGAAAGCACATCACACAGCTGCTTTCCCCATTCTATAACGCAGGCTTCTGGCAGCGGGCCCTCCAGCAGCAAATGATGTTCCAGAGTTTCCCCTTCTATATAATCCATCACAATCAAAATCGTATCCTCTGTGTCCATCATATCTACAATACGCGGCAACGCAGGGTGATCTAAGTTTTTCATCAATTGTGCTTCTGCCAGCAGGCTATGCACAGTGATTTCATCATGTATCGTATTTCCTTTCTTTCGTATCTCTTTTACTGCCCATTGTTTATTCAGGCGTATATCCATAGCCAAATATACAACCGACATCCCGCCTCGGCCGATTTCTTTCAAAATCTCGTATTTATCCAAAAGAATGACACCCGTTTTAATCATCTGTCACACATAAGCTGTGCAACATAGCGTTTTTCCATCTGCTGTTAATAACTTACACATCCTTTCTATTATTTTATTTTCTTCATCTGTGGGAAATATTAGATTTTTTCATATGTAATAGAATTAAAAGATTTGGTACAGGATTTATCCTGTGTTGTGTATTATATCTCTTTCTTGATCGAAATGCAAGTATGTAAACAAAAAAGAGTATCATTTTTGATACTCTTTTTTATGATTCACACCATATACGCATCTGCCAAAATAAAGTGTCCCCATGAAGCAGTCCCTCATAAACAGGCCCTTCGTAGATAGCTTCTTCATAAACAACATCATTTGGCAGCATTTCATACGCTTTTTCATGTAACGAATTGGCATAGACCTCATCTTGTGTTACATCGTAACCATTTTCATAACAAAAACCCAGCCAATGCAATGCCTGTGCATCACCCAGTGCAATTGCTGATTCCAGATATTGGACGGCTTTCGTATAATTGAGTTCCACACCAAATCCCCAAATATAACAATATCCCAACCAGGAAATCGCGTTGACCTCTCCATACTCAGCCCCCAACTTGAAATGTGACGCTGCTTTGCCGCAATCCTTTTCTCCTACGCCAATATTGTTGATATAACAACATCCCAGGTAGCAATACGCCAGATAATAACCTTTTGTCGCAGCAGCTTTGAAACATTTTACTGCTTTTCTGTCATCTTTTTCCACGCCATCGCCCAGATGATATTTTATCCCATCACGAAAGAGTTCTTCTCCCGAAACAGTTGCCGGATATTCATCCAATATGGATTCCTCGCTGACAATGCCCCATTCTTCCAAAACTATAGGAACTGCTTCCTGATTTGTTGCTATCGCCTGCACATAATATTCAATAGCCTTCGGAATATTTATCTCAACACCATATCCCTTTTGGTAGCATTGTCCCAATCGAACCATGGCAAGACCATATTCTGCCGAAGCAGCTTCCTCCAGGCATGGAATTGCTTCTTCGTAGTTTCCCGCTTTATATTTTGTGTTTCCTTCAGAATAGGAAGACACCATTGCATAATCATACTTTATTACTCGCTTTTTCAGTTCCTCGTCTGCTTCCGTATAAACAACCGAAGAAATATCTACTACTTCCGGTAGGCCCTGCTGTTTGTTTATATAATTTTCCAAATCCAGTTTGATTTGCGCCCATGCAATAGACTCTCCCACATACCCATATTCCATACAGCTATTCATACGGTTTTGTGCATACTCTACCCAAGGTTCTAAATCAGTAGAACTAACCTCTATACGCTGTGAACAAAGTTCGTCGATTCTCGTAACAATATCTGCCAGTTCCTCATCCATGGAATTTAGTTCACTGGATACTGTACTGTTTTGTGATACGGTTTGCTGACTACTTGCATGCTTATTTTCTTCATCACCTTGAAAAATTATAAAAAATATCAGTAACGCAACCACCAAACCACATATTTTTATTGCCCTCTGATACTTTTTATGATCTGCACATTTCTGATTTTTGAGTCCACTCTCAAAATTAATTTGGTTTAGTTCATCCTCTGTTAACCTGGTAAGAGTCCTATATACAGTATATTCTTCCACATTTACTTTCATTTCTCATTCCACGTTCTATCTTACCCAAGTATATTTTTCTTATTTCAAACCATCCTTACATATTTTCCAATTCTTCGCTTCTCACAAAGCTCAAAGTTTTCTCTTTTTCCTCTTTCTTTGTCTGCTTCTGCTCTTTTTTCGCCTTGTTTAGTAAGAATCCCATACGGACAGTATCTACAACGTCATCGTTATAGTTATTTTTCGGTCCTTCCTGCTTGTAGGCAGCAGCTGGATTTGCCGCTGGCTGCACGTAATTTTGTCCGTCTCCGTTTACATACACGATTTGCGGAGCCAACTGCTGCGCCTGCATATTCTGCTTTCGGTTCGCAGCCTGTTTCTCCATTTTGATACGGTTAACAATCCTTTTCACATAATCTTCACTCACATAATTCTTGGAATTTTTGATGTCTTTCTCCGCGCCTTCAAAGTCTCCACTATACAAATCATTCATCGTTTGTTTGTAATACATTTTAATCAACATAGCCACTTTTCGAAGCTCCGCATAGGAAAATCCATTTGTCAATTGTGACAGATACATTTCCGGGTCATCCGCTGCGACCGGAATAAATTCATATGTTTCCCCGTCCACTTCTACTTTCAGTGTAAGTTCATATTCAAAATACTCCTGACGTTCCATTTCCTTTGGCGGCTGCAATTCCATAACTTGTAAATGCACTCGAATCTGTTCCGGAATGTCACCAAGATCAGCAGCGGTTGCTGCAATCACCAAATCATGACAACAATACTCCTGATACTCATCATTTAAAACAGAAAATATCCGCGATAAAATCGTACACGCTTTGCGATCTTCACACAATTTATCCAAATGTTCCAGCAACAAATAACATTTGCGATGGGCTATCTGATTTCCTTCCTCGTCTTCAGGATTTGTCTCTATAAGCATTTGTCGAAACAACGCACTTAAGATTTCGGCTGCATTTTCTTCTTCCGCAAGCAATTCTCCGTCTACTGAAAAAAATTCATAGTCCATTTCACTCAGTTCAACTGCAAAAGCATGGGCAAGTGTATGTTTTCCATACCCAGACGGACCTGTAAAAAGAAACAATCTTGTGTTCGGAAGCATTAATAACTCGTCCATTCCTTCAAACGATTGTAATGAACTTAAAATCATTTTTTCATACTCCAGCCCATACAAATCTTCAAAAGACAATTCCCCGACCTCTTTTTTATAATCGTCCATTTGTAATACAGCACCCATACCCTTACCTCGTCTTTTTATATCATTTTAGTTTTTCTTTTTATTATCGATTTTATCTCTCCATGCTTTCATGGTATCCAGAATATCCTGTTTTGGAGTTGGTACCGTCATTGCAAGTGCTTCTTCAAAAATTTCTTTTTTCAGAGGATATTCACCGCTTTTCAGTTTTTCGATGGATGTTTTTCCGTCTTTATATTCTTTGGTTACTGCTTTCAATAAAAGATTTTTCATATTGTCAGCCAGGCGGTCGATATCGCGATAACTAAATTCAACCGTTTTTTCTCCCATTTCTGCAAAGGAAAAACCTTCTTCTAATGTAACTTTTCCTTCCATGCCAACTTTCATCTCAAGCACATGAGCTCTGGCTTCTGCATCCGGAAGATCAACATAAATCAATTCTACACGGTCAAGCATCGCATCATCCACTTTTTCTGGATTGTTGGTTGCTCCAAAAAAGATTACCGGCTTTTCACATTCACTCAACGTATTATAAGCAGTTAAGAAAGAAGCAGTCATGGAAGTAATATAATCTGCCTGACTAGGCTGATTTCTGTCACGGCATACAGAATCTACTTCATCGATAAACAGAATACATGGTGCATTCTTCTTTGCTTCTTCAAACAAACGCGTGATTTTCTTTTCTGCAATACTTGCCAGAGAACTCATGATTTTTGCCGCATCTACATACAGATACTTATAATCTTTGTCCATTAATTCATTGGCAAACGCACGAATGATGTATGTTTTACCACACCCTGGAGGTCCATAGAAGAAATAAGAATGTACAATTGGCATCTGTAAGTATTCTTTCAGATCATTAAACTGACGACTTAATGCACAGTCTATCAATTTTTCTTTCAGCTCTGCCATACCTGCTACATTTTTAAAACTGTGTTTTGGTTTTTCTGCATACCAGGTCTTTACTGTTTCCTCTGAAATTTCATCTCTGCTATTTCTTCCAGAACCTGATGTTCCATTCACTTCTGAAGCATCTGCATTTCTTTTCTGGGTTCTTGTCCCTGCACCAGCAGCCGCTGCTTTTTTTCTTTTTAAAATATTTTCATATCCTTCCGGGTCAATCTGTTTGTAAACTTCATTTACCCTTTCCGTTAATTCTCTTAATTTGCGTGTGTGATAAAGTTTTGCTTCCGCTACAGAATCATCTACCAATTCTCTGCGAAGCTGCATTGCCTGGCGCAGAAAATCAAATTCTTCTTTTGTCGCCATGTAATCGTTTTCTTCACGCACTTCATTTGCTTTATGTATGTATGCCATGCAAAGATTTTCTTTGGCAGCATATTTATCAAAATACTCGGACATACGTTCCTCCTATATCAGCAATTGGATCAGTTACCCATTGAGATCTGCATTCATAATATCATCTACATCCAAAGAATCTGCTACATTGTCTTTTCCAAAGAAATAATCAGCTTCTTCGAAAAGAGAATTATCATCCTGCAAAATATCATTCAATGGTTTCTTTTTGCTGAGCAGTTCTTCTACCGCTTCATCTGTAATCAGCTCATCGATGGACTGTGAAAAGAATTCGCGCATATCTCCTTCTTTTGCAGCTCTGGAATTTCTTTTTAATTTCTTTTCACGATATTTCAAAAAGAATGTATTTACACTATCTGTTTTCCCTTCCAGGCCATTTACCATCTTAATAGCTGCGCTTAATCCTTTCAAAATGCCGTCCAATTCATAGCTGGCTTCGATATCGTTCATGCGTTCTTTTGCTTCTTTGATCAGCAACAGACAGTAATAAGAATTTTTCAGTCTGACAATTGCTCTTGGATCATTCTTTTTATGTGCTCTATGATATTTTACATTGTTGATTTCTGCATAAATTTTTGCTTTTGTTTTATCTTCCAAAGTAGACAATCCTGCTTTTGCCTTTACAATTTGAACATCGATACTATTTTCGTATTTCTGCAAACTTTTTGGAAGGTTGTTTTCAGGTTTTTTCTTTTTCAATTTATCAAATATTGACATTTATGTTTCCCTTCTTTCTGTCTTTCCATTAATTTTTTAATTGTAAATTTCTTGATCATATTCATGTTCATTGACTTTTTGAATATCTTCATTGTAGATGCTTCGACCAAATGAATCTCTTTGGGATTCGTATCTGGCTCTTAATTCTTCAAATTCGATTGCGGTACTAACCATCATCTGCTGCACTCTTGAAGACCGGAAGGCATTCATATAAACATTATGCAGATTTTTCGTTGCGGTATTCAAATCATCAATCTGAATAATTCCCTGTGTAAGACGAATAGTTTCTTTTTCTGACAAATTATTGATAAATTCTACCAATTCATCCTGAAGCAGATTATTGTAATCCATTACTTTTGTATAAAGAGTATCCAGTGCACTCTCTAAAGCATTGATTTTTCCCTGATGAATTCCTTCTTTGATCAGAACCTGCTCTATGCTTTGGTCCAGACGCAAAACTTTTTGTTCCATCATAGCCAGTTTAAACTGCGCAGAATTCATCTGGTCCAACTTTCCGCCCAAACTCACAATTTCCTCATGTAAACCTTCATGTTTACTCATATAATCCAGGAGCTTCTCCATTTCTGTTGTATAACTCTGTCCCAGTTCTCTCATTCTTTTCGTCAGGTCTTTTACTGCTTTTTGTTCTTTAAACAAGTCGATAGCTCTTGCACACAACTCATCATAGTCCTTCATGGTTTCCTGTCTGGACTCTACTACAATATCCATTTTTGCCTTTTCACTCTCTAAAAGTGGCTTATGACCAACACGAATACCGTATTCGAATGCCATCATAATATATTCCGCAGATACTTTATCACCATCGGTGTATGCCTGCTGAAGATCATCACAAAGTTTAACCATAACCGTATTAAACATTTGCATGTCCATGGCATTTGCCGTCTTCAAGTTATCCAATGTATTCATCAAACTGCGAAATTGCATATGTTGATTATCCATAAATTCCTGAGAAAGCTTATCATTTGAACACACAAAACGCACCTGTTCCATACGTGCAAGCAACTGTTCACGAGTTCTCAATGCCTTTGCCTGCGCTTTTTTCTCCTCTTGTTCTGTTGGCTCTGCTTTTCCAGTCATTTTTTCCCTTTTTTTTTTGTAACACACTTTTCTTTTTAGGCATATTGGTTTTCTCCTTCACCTTATATATATTTATTCCAAAAATTATTTCTCTATAGAATCCTGAATTCGTTTCATTTCTCTTTCGCTGTCCTCAAACCAGTCCAAAGACCAGATCCGAAGCAGCTTCCATCCCTGTTTCGTTAAGATTCTATTTTGTCCAACTTCACTGTCGTAGATGGTAAAATCACTGTTTACTCTCTTATTGTTCAGCATGATTCCCAGTACATACTTTTCTTTCTTCTCATCATATACTGCGATATCCACTTTCAATGCGGAATTGCCAACTTTCGTATCGTATGTATATCCCGCCTCGGTAAGATAATTGCAAACCGCTTCTGCAAAACCATCCACTTTTTCGGTTTCCTGTACTGCTTCTTCCTTGGCAAACACTTCCTTACCTTCTGCATAAGCAATGAAATTCTTCAGATCTTTCACGCCTCTGGATGTTGTCTCTGTCAAAATCATCTGTTCTGAATCCATAGATGTAAATAAAATCATTTCATCACGGGCTCTTGTAATGGCAACGTTCAGACGTCTCCATCCACCCACTTTTCCAAGCGGTCCAAATGCCATTATAATCTTTCCGTCTTTGTCCGGCCCATATCCTACGGAGAACAAAATTACATCTCTTTCATCCCCCTGTACGCTTTCCAGATTGCGCACAAATAATGGTTCTCCGGCTTCGCTCATCCGTTCCAGACCCTGCGCAAATTCTTTATTTCCCTCTGCGCGCTTTTCGATCAGCTGCTGGATCAAGGTCTGCTGGCGCTTATTAAATGCCACAATACCAAAACTTCTGGTATCACCGCCAACCACCATTTGCTCCAGTTTTTCTGCCAAAGCTTCTGCTTCGATTGGATTCGTGATCGTATTTCCTCTGTCATAAATACCATTCGTTCTCACAACAGAAACCTTTGATTTGTTGTCTGCTGCCGGGAATGTGATCATGCGTCCGCCGTAATAGCTGCTGTTTGAAAATGCAATCAGGCTTTCATGATGACTTCTGTAATGCCAACGCAGATAATAATCCGGCATATCCAAAGCAATAAAATCTTTTAAAATACTTTCCTGATCTTCTTCCAGCACATCCACCTGATAATCTGGCATCGTACTTTCAAAGAAAGAGGTCGGAGGCATCTGATTTGGATCTCCTACGATAATGGAATGTTTGCTTCGTACAATCAGACCAACTGATTTGCAGGTCTGTAACTGGGAAGCCTCGTCCAGAATCATATGATCAAAAGTTACTGCCTGCGGTGAAAAATACATGGAAGTTGTCATCGGGGTTGCCATGACACATGGTGTCAGTTTCAAAACAAAGGAACCTACTCGCTCCATAATTTCACGAATCGTAATTCCTTTTCCATCCGCCTCGATGATTTTTTTCAGTGCCACTTTATCTTTTTCCCAATCAGGATTCTGCAGCAACTCCTGCATTTTCATCAAATGACGATATTTGATTTCTTTTGCACAAACAGTGTAATAAGCATCCATGTGTTCTGCAAATTTATCAGCCAGCGCATCAAAGCGATAACCGGCAAATTCTTTTACCACATCCTGTGTTTCATACACTTCATGAAGCATTGCTTCACAGCTGTAAGAAAGGAAATCTTCCAGAATCTGCGCTGCATCCTGTCCATTTTCATAAAGAGCGATCCATGGTTCTAATCCACGCTCCATACAGGATGCTTTTAATTTCTGATAATCACTCCATTCGCGAAGGGTATCCAGAGCCTCCATCTGACAACGAATGTATTCCATTGTTTCTGTTACGGAGATTCCTTTTTTCCATGGGAATACACCTTCTCCAAGGAATTTCTCTATTTCTTTCTCTACAGCAGCTTTTTCTTTTAACGCTGTTTCCAGATTTTTCAGTCGCTCTCTGTTTTCCAGATCTATGTTTCTGACTGCTTTCGGAATACCATTTATGAAATATCTATCCAAATAGTCTCTTAATTTTTTTGCCTGTTCCCGATCCAGAGG
>JAXJUX010000183.1:0-4441 GCA_036308845.1 Ruminococcus sp. | reverse complement strand
TCTTTCTTTGTACCAAAGCCATTTACACCATTCCAGTGGGCTACTATGTGTACAGAAAAAGAATTTTTAGATCGTGCAGGTATTGTTCGTCGTGAAATTCACTCACAGTTAAATCAAAAGAGCATCAAATACAATTGGCACGAAGCAGATGTTACGATTTTGGAAGGTATTCTCGCAAGAGGGGACAGAAAAGTGGCAGATGCAATCGTGAAAGCATACGAAAAAGGTGCATTGTTTGATTCCTGGTCCGAACATTTCCATCCGGAATACTGGACAGAAGCATTCAAAGATGCAGGAATCGATACCGATTTCTATACAGTTCGTAAACGTGAAGATGATGAAATTTTCCCTTGGGATTTTATCGATATCGGCGTGAGCAAAAATTTCCTGTTAAGAGAATGGAAAAATGCGCATGAAGAAAAAGTCACACCAAACTGTCATATGAAATGTTCTGGTTGTGGTGCAGGAAAATATAAAGGAGGTGTCTGCGTTGAAAGTAAGGGTAAAGTTTGCTAAAGATGGTGCTATGAAATTTATCGGTCATCTGGATATTATGCGTTATTTCCAGAAAGCAATCCGCAGAGCGCAGATTCCGATTGCTTTTTCCGGTGGATTTTCTCCGCATATGATTATGTCATTTGCTGCTCCTTTGGGCGTAGGTGTTACAAGCAGCGGCGAATATTTTGATATGGAATTGAAAGAAGAAATGACTTCCAAAGAAATGGAAGACAGATTAAACGCAGCTATGGTTGATGGAATGAAAGTCATCAGTGTTCGTCAGATTCCAGACTCTAAGGCAAGTGCTTGCATGTCTCTTGTTGCTGCTGCTGATTATCTGGTAAATTTCCGTGAAGGAAAAGAGCCTGTTGATGATTGGAAAGAAAAATTAGAAGCATTTTTCTCTCAGGAATCTATGGTGATTATGCGTAAAACAAAACGAAGTGAACAGGAAACAGATATTAAACCTTGGATTTATAAATGGGAACTTCGTGGAGATGCTGTATGGATGCAGCTTTCTCAGGGAAGTGTACACAATCTGAAACCGGAACTGGTAATGGAAGCTTTTGCGAAATATTTAGGTGTTGAGCTTCAGCCATTTGCACTTATGGTTCACAGAGAAGAAGTTTACGCAGATTTGGGAACGGAAACAAAACACAAGTTAGTATCTTTGGAAGATTTGGGTACTGAAATTAAATAAGAGGAAATCAAATGAATAAATTAATTATGACCCACATGCAATGTAGCGGACAGAAATGTCTGGTTACTGCGATGGAAACAGATGGGAAATTAGTTACGCTTCAATTAGAAAATCCTCAGAAAGAACAATTATTGGGAAGCATTCATGTGGGAAAAGTACAGAAGGTGCTTCCCAATCTTAATGCAGCATTTGTTGAGATAGAAAATCATGTGCCGTGTTTTTTTGCATACGAGAAAGAAAATCACATTATTTTTCGAAATGCTAAGAAATCACAGGAATTGAAGCCAGGTGATGAGCTTTTGGTGCAGGTCACAAGAGAAGCAATAAAAACAAAAGCCCCTAGCGTTTCTTCTAATCTGAATTTTAACGGAAATTATCTTGTATTGACTACAGGCAATCGAAAAGTTGGATTTTCCAGCAAATTGACCGATAAACAAAAAGATTCGTTAAAGGAAATGCTGGAAGACGTATTGAGTTTGGAGCGTTCTTTCGGTGTAATTGTTCGTACCAATGCTAAGGAAGCAACACAAGAACAATTACTTGCAGAATTTTCCCAGTTAAAAAAGGAATTGGAATCAACAATTCATCGCGGCAGATTTCTTCCCTGTTTTACCAAAATAAAAGATGGTGCATCTGCGATTTCAGACGCATTGAAAAATGTACATTGGGAAACATTGGATAAAATCGTGACGGATGATTCAGATATTTATCAATATGCGTGTTCATTAAAAAAACAATCATATACCCATGTACCGTGTGAAATACAGTATTACCAGGATAAACTACTTCCATTGTATAAATTATATTCTTTGGAAACTGGTCTGCAGCAGGCATTATCCGAAAAAGTCTGGCTCAAATCCGGCGGATTTTTGATTATTCAGCAAACGGAAGCATTTGTGGTCATCGATGTAAATTCTGGTAAGAATGCAAGCAAAAAGCAGGCTGAGACAGAATACAAAAAGATAAATCTGGAAGCTGCCAGTGAAATCGCCAGACAACTGCGTTTACGTAATTTATCTGGCTCTATTCTAATTGATTTTATCAATATGAAGCAATATGAAGATCAGACAGAGCTTCTTTCTGTCATGAAGCATCTGGTAAAAACAGACCGTGTACAGACTACAGTGGTTGATGTGACAGGTCTTGGGATTATGGAACTTACCAGAAAAAAAGCAGAAAAATCATTGGCGGAGCAATGGAAGGAATTGACTGGAGGTGCGCATAAGTATGAATAGACGAGCTTTAAAACCATGGCATGGTATCGTATTTTTTATTGTTGTTATGCTGGTATTCTTTTTTGTTTGTGTACCAATTCAAGGTCTATTTGGTCTTTACGGACTTGCGATCACGGAACTTATTTTACTTATTATGGCTTTGATTTTCGCCAAGATCATGAGATATCCGTGGAAGGTATTGTTTCCTGTTCAAAAACCACAGGGCTTGCATTTACTAGGTATTTTTCTTTTGTGGATTAGCGTTTATTTATTGGATATGGTTGTGATGTTGATCCAATATCGTTTATTCCCAGAACAGATGTATGCAGTAAACAGTGGATTAAATGAAGTGATTTACAGTCTTCCTTTTTTTATATCCATGTTTATTGTAGCAGTTATGCCGGCCATCTGCGAAGAAGCAGTACATAGGGGCGTGATCATTCACACACTCTACACCGTGCGCAGAGAATGGGTAGTAGTTTTGATTATGGGGATATATTTTGGATTGTTTCATGCAGACCCATTCCGTTTCTTACCAACAGCTATTTTAGGAGCAGCAATTTCTTATATTATGTTGGAAACAGAAAATATATTATATGCGTCATTTTTCCATTTTATCAATAATTTATTGCCGTCATTATATTCGGAAATAATATCTTTGATATATCCAGAACAAATGGCTCAGCAAGCGGAAATGACACAGATTCCACTTGCAACAATAGGAATCTACATGGTTTTTGCGATGGTTGCGCCATTTGGAATATATCTTGGAAATTATTTGCTGCATTATAAAAAAGGGATTCGGAGACCATTTATACCAAAAGAAAAATTAGTGTCTACAATTTTAAAAATAACGATACCTACAGCAATGTTATTTGGAATTGGAGTAATATTATACGTGGCAGCTATTCTTTTTGATCCGGTTACGGCAGAAATTTTAAAGAATGCGATGGGATAGACCGGATAATAAAAAAATTGTAAAAAAATGTGAAGAATATATTGACGAATTGGAAAGCGTGTGATATATTAACGAAGTATGCCGCACAAAGAGGTAAAAGAACCGAAAGGTCACCATATTTGGCGAGTAATGATAATAGGAGGTATGCCATATGTACGCAATTATTGCAACAGGTGGTAAACAGTACAAAGTAGCCGAAGGCGATATCATTAGAGTAGAAAAGCTTGGTGTAGAAGCTGGAGAGACTGTTACATTTGATCAGGTACTTGCAGTTAGCAATGATGGATTGAAAGTTGGAGCTGATGTAGAAAACGCTAGCGTTACTGCTTCCGTAATCGAAAACGGCAAAGGCAAAAAAGTTATTGTTTACAAGTATAAGAGAAAAACTGGTTATCACAAGAAAAACGGACACAGACAGCAGTTCACAAAAGTTAAAATCGAAAAGATTAACGCTTAATTAGGTGGATTGATGACAAACGTAACGTTTTATCAGAATTCAAACAATGAATGTATTGGATTTGGTGTGAGTGGTCACGCTGGATATGCAGATGAAGGCGAAGATATCGTATGCGCTGCAATCTCGGCATTAGTGATTAATACCATTAACTCGATTGAAGCATTTACAGAGGATGATTTCGAAGTAGATGTTAACGAGGAGACCGCTGATATTCGTTTTTCCTTAAAGGAAAGTCCATCCCGTGAGTGTTTGTTGCTTTTGAATTCGCTCATTCTCGGATTACAGAGAATGGAAGATGAACAGTACACAGATTTTATTGATATAATCTTCGAGGAGGTGTAAAAACCATGTTAAATATGAACCTTCAATTTTTTGCTCATAAAAAAGGGGTTGGTTCTACTAAGAACGGTAGAGATTCCGAGTCCAAGAGATTGGGAGCAAAAAGAGCTGACGGACAGTTTGTAAAAGCTGGTAATATCCTTTACAGACAGCGTGGAACCAAAATTCATCCAGGTGTAAACGTTGGACGTGGTAAAGACGATACTCTGTTTGCATTAGTAGACGGTGTAGTTCGTTTTGAAAGAAAAGGAAGAGATAAGAAACAGGTTTCTATC
>JAXJUX010000182.1:0-8236 GCA_036308845.1 Ruminococcus sp. | reverse complement strand
CCTTTCTTTTCCAACTGCATAGCGAGATTCAATCCTGTCTGACCACCGATTCCCGGTAAAATAGCATCCGGACGTTCAAATCTTACGATTTTGGCCATATATTCCAGATTCAACGGCTCCATATATACTTTATCTGCAATAGAGGTATCTGTCATAATGGTTGCAGGGTTGGAATTGCACAAAATAACTTCGTATCCTTCTTCTTTCAATGCGAGACATGCCTGTGTACCTGCATAGTCGAATTCAGCTGCCTGCCCAATTACAATAGGTCCTGAACCAATTACGAGGACTTTCTTAATATCTGTTCTTTTAGACATTGTATTTTTCCTCCTCCATCAGATGTATAAATTGATCAAACAGATAGGCACTGTCCTGTGGACCCGGTGCACTTTCCGGATGATACTGTACGCTGAAAATTCTATCCACATCACATTTCACACCCTCAATTGTCTGGTCTAAAATGTTGATATGCGTCGGTGTTAAAATCGTTCCTTTCAAACTTTCACTGTCAACTGCATAGGAATGATTCTGTGATGTGATTTCAATTTTATTTGTCATCAGATTTCGAACCGGATGATTTGCTCCCCTGTGTCCGAATTTCAACTTATATGTTTTCGCTCCATATGCAAGAGAAATTAACTGGTGACCAAGGCAAATACCAAAAATCGGATATCTTCCGCGGATTTGCTTCACTGTCTCTATGACCGTCTGCACATCCGTCGGGTCTCCAGGTCCATTCGAAAGAAAGATGCCATCTGGCTGAAAAGATTCGATCATCTTTACCGAAGTATTCCATGGCACAATCGTAACGGTACATCCTCTTTGATTTAAAGAACGAACAATATTTTGTTTCATACCGCAGTCAATTGCAACCACATGATATTTTTCCTCTTTCGCTGGAGAAGTCCAGATTTCTTTGCAGCTTACTTTTGATACCGCATCGGTAGGAATATTATTTTCTTTTAATATCTCCAGACCTTCTTCCAATGTAGTATCTATATTGGTGATTAATACTTTTCTGCTTCCCAAATCTCTGATAGAGCGGGTTAATTTTCTTGTATCAACTCCAAAAATCCCCGGAATTTGATATTTTTTCATAATTTCAGATAATGTGGCTGCGCTTCTGAAATTGGATGGCTCGTCATTATATTCACGTACAATCAGCCCACCAATCGTTGGAACGAGTGTTTCATAGTCGTCTTCAGCCATACCATAATTACCGATTAACGGATATGTCATAACAACCGCCTGATAGGTATAGGATGGATCAGATAAAATTTCCTGATAACCGACCATAGAAGTATTGAAAACAATTTCACATACCTTATCAGAGGTATCTCCAAAAGCATATCCGTAATACTGCTGTCCATCTTCTAAAATGATTTTTCTGTTATATTCCATTACCATACCGGCACCTCACTTTACTTTTCTTTTGCCTTTTTAACCGCTGAAATTTTCTGTTCAAAACGATCTTTTCGTGTATCTGCTGGAATAGGTGTTGGATAATTTCCGTCGAAACATGCAGAACAATAGTCTTCATTTCCTGTAAGACTGGAAAGTTCTGAAACTGGCAAATATCCAAGAGAATCCGCACCAATCAGTTCTGCAATTTCTTCTACCGAATGTTTACATGCAATCAGATTTTCACAGGAATCAATATCCGTACCATAATAACAAGGATGCAAAAATGGAGGAGCAGAAATTCTCATATGAATTTCTTTTGCACCAGCTTCTCTTAAAAGCCGTACAATGCGTCCGCTGGTCGTACCGCGAACAATGGAATCATCAATCAAAACCACTCGTTTTCCTTTTACGCTAGCCTCTACTGCACTTAATTTAATTTTGACCTGATCCAGTCGTGTGCTCTGTCCAGGGGAAATAAATGTTCTTCCAATGTATTTATTTTTAATAAGACCAATTCCATATGGAATTCCAGATTCCTGACTGAATCCCAACGCAGCATCCAAACCAGAATCCGGCACACCGACTACCACATCTGCTTCCACCGGATGTGTTTTTGCAAGAACTTTTCCAGCCTGTATTCTGGCCTGATGCACAGAAACCTCATCGATTACGGAATCTGGTCTTGCAAAATAGATATATTCAAAAATACATGATTTTCTTTGTTTCTGTTTGCAATGTTCCTTACGGGAAATAATATCATTCTTTGTAAATACCAGAATTTCTCCCGGTTCCACATCACGGATAAATTCAGCACCAACCGCTTTCAAAGCGCAGCTTTCTGAAGCCACCACATAGATACCTTCTGCAGTTTTTCCATAACATAATGGTCGGAATCCATAAGGATCTCTGGCACAGATCATTTTTTGCGGAGACATCACAACCAGAGAATACGCACCATCAATAATATTCATTGCGGAACTGACGGCATCTTCAATCGAACGAGTAAACAGCCGTTCCTTTGTGATGATATACGCAATCGTTTCTGTATCGCTGGTCGTATGGAAAATAGCACCTGTCAACTCCAGATTACTGCGAAGTTCTGCTGCATTACTTAAATTTCCATTGTGCGCCAATGCCATTCTGCCTTTTTGATGGTTTACTTCGATTGGCTGGCAGTTGTTTCTGTTTGTTGCTCCTGTTGTTCCATAACGTACATGACCTACTGCCATAGTTGCTTTCGGCAAACGAGCCAAAATATCGGAAGAAAAAACTTCACTGACCAATCCCAAATCTTTATGGGAAGCAAATACGCCATCATCATTTACCACAATCCCACAGCTTTCCTGTCCCCGATGCTGCAGTGCGTATAATCCGTAATAAGTGATTCCTGCTACATCAGTTTCTTCAGGAGCTATAACTCCAAATACTCCACATTCTTCGTGGACTTTATCTTCGTATTTTTTCATTTTGCACCTCACATAGAAACATTCAAAGCTGCCTGCACAAATCCTTTAAATAATGGATGTGGATGGTTCGGACGGCTCTTAAATTCCGGATGATACTGAACGCCTACATAAAATGGCCGTTCGGCAAGTTCTATCGTTTCTACCAATCGTCCATCCGGAGAAATACCTCCAAATGTCAGTCCTGCATTCTGCAGAATTTCTCTATAATCGTTATTCACTTCATAGCGATGTCTGTGTCTTTCTGAAATCAGATTACTTCCATAGCAACGTTCCAGTACGCTTCCTGGAGTTACTTTACATGGATAAGCACCAAGTCTTAATGTGCCGCCTTTGTCTATGTCATCACTCTGCCCTGGCATAAAATCAATCACTTTATATCTGCACTGTTCATCAAATTCCCCTGAATTGGCATTCGTAAGTCCTGCCACATTTCTTGCATATTCAATCACCGCGATCTGCATACCCAGACAGATTCCAAAATAATGAACCTGATGTTCTCTGGCATATTTTGCAGCTAGAATCATTCCTTCTATTCCTCGGCTTCCAAAACCACCAGGAACAATAATTCCATCCAGACCGGATAATTTTTCCTCTACAGTCTCTGCAGTAAGTTCTTCCGAATCAATCCACTGGATATCCACGTAGGCATTGCAGTCATATCCCGCATGACGAAGTGCCTCTGCAACGGAAAGATATGCATCATGAAGACCTACGTATTTTCCCACCAGCCCAATCGTCACATTTTTGGTTCTGGTATTGATTTTTTCTACCATCTGCATCCAATCTGTAAGATCCGGCTCTGGAACTTTCATTCCCAGTTCTCTGCAGACAATTTCTGAAAAATGAGATTTTTCCAACATCAATGGCGCTTCATACAGATTTGGCAGCGTTATATTTTCCATGACACAATCCGGTTTTACGTTACAAAACATGGATATCTTCTTAAATATGGATTCTTCCAAAGGTTCGTCACAGCGAAGCATAATAATATTCGGGTTAATTCCCATTCCCTGCAGTTCTTTTACGGAATGCTGGGTTGGTTTTGACTTGTGTTCCTCGGATCCTTTCAGGAAAGGAACCAGTGTCACGTGAATAAACAGACTGTTTTCTCTTCCTACTTCCAGTGAAATCTGACGAACTGCTTCCAAAAATGGCTGAGATTCGATATCACCGATGGTTCCGCCAATCTCTGTAATGACTACATCTGCACCAGTCTTTTTCCCTACCCGGTACACAAATTCTTTGATTTCATTGGTAATATGAGGAATTACCTGGACGGTTGATCCAAGATATTCTCCTCGTCTTTCTTTATTCAAAACATTCCAGTATACTTTTCCTGTTGTAAGATTGGAGTATTTGTTCAAATCTTCGTCAATAAAACGTTCATAATGACCCAGATCCAGATCTGTTTCTGCTCCATCTTCTGTTACATAAACTTCTCCATGCTGATAAGGACTCATGGTGCCTGGATCCACGTTAATATATGGATCCAGTTTCTGTGCAGCAACTTTCAAACCTCTCGCTTTTAATAATCGTCCCAGTGAAGCTGCTGTTATTCCTTTCCCAAGCCCCGATACAACACCACCTGTTACAAATATATATTTTGTCATACTTTTCATTTGCTCCTTTATCAATATGGTGACCTTTACTTATTCAACAGTTACCGATTTTGCCAGATTTTTCGGTTTATCAATATCACAATTATTTTCTTTTGCCACATAATAGGCTAAAAGCTGAAGCGGAACGATTTCTACAACTGCAGAAAATAACGCATCCACTTTCGGAATCACCAGTAGATCATCTGCCATAACAATCATTTTCTGATTATCCTTCGCCGTCAATGCCAAAACCTCTGCACCTCTTGCTTTCACTTCTATGATATTGTTCATTGTTTTTTCCATTACATTTTCGTTGCAGCACAATGCAATCACAGGCTGATGTTCATGGATTAATGCAATCGTTCCATGTTTCAATTCACCAGCCGCATAACTTTCCGCATGAATATAGGAAATTTCCTTCATTTTCAATGCACCTTCCAGTGCAATGGCATAATCTGTATTTCTTCCTATAAAAAACATAGATTCACTGGCACTGTATTTTTTTGCCAATTTGGCAACAGACGGATTCATATCGATAGCCTGCTGCATCTGTTTTGGCAAACCTTTCAATATTTGTAGACAGGAAGTATACTCCTGATCTGTAAGTTTTCCTGATTTTCTTCCTATATATAATGCACACAAATACAATACAGCAACCTGTGTGGTATACCCTTTCGTTGTTGCCACTGCAATCTCAGGACCTGCCCATGTATATAATGTATCATCGGCAATTTTTGCAATGGTACTTCCTACTACATTGACAATCGCAAGTGTTCGTGCACAATGTTTTTTACATTCTCTCATCGCCGCAATGGTATCTGCCGTTTCCCCTGACTGGGAAAGCACAATAACCAGTGTATGAGAATCAATGAGCGATGCATCATAACGCAGCTCACTCGCCAGCTCTACCTGCACTGGAATTTTACACAGTTTTTCTATAGCGTATTTTCCTGCACATCCTGCATAATAAGCAGACCCACAAGCAGTAATTACAATTTTTCGAATATTTTTAATATCCTGTGGAGAGAATTCAATGCTGTCCAAACATACCTCTCCGTCATGTATACGTGGGGAAATAGTAGCTTCTACTGCTCGTGGCTGCTCCATGATTTCTTTCAGCATAAAATGTTCGTAACCGCCTTTTTCGGCCGCCTGGATATCCCAGGTGATACGACTCACTTTTTTCGATACTGGCATGCCTGCACAATTATATACACAAACAGAATCAGGCGTTAACTGAGCAATTTCTCCATCTTCCATATAAATGGCATTTCTGGTATAAGAAACCAGAGCTGTCACATCAGAAGCAAAATAATTCTCACCAACACCTAATCCTATGATCAATGGACTTGCTTCTCGTACTACATAAATTGTTTCCGGTTCATCGGCACATACAATACCCATAGCATAAGAACCCTGCAGACGAGACGCTGTTTTCATAACTGCTTTTTTCAAATCACCTGTGTAATAAAATTCCACCAAATGAACAATCACTTCCGTATCGGTTTCACTGTCGAAATGATACCCTAACTCCGTCAACTCTTTTCGAAGTTCCATATAGTTTTCGATAATACCGTTGTGTACCACGGCAAAACGGCCATTATTGCTCATATGCGGATGCGCATTGGTATCTGTAGGCGCTCCATGGGTTGCCCATCGGGTATGTCCAATGCCCACATACCCTGGGGTGAGCGCTCCATTTTCTGTTTTTTCACATAAATTACTGATACGACCAGTCACTTTACTGATTGAAATTTTATCTTCCTGTACAACAGCAATTCCCGCGGAATCATATCCGCGATACTCCAGTTTCTTTAATCCATCCAATAAAACTGGTGCAGCACTACGCGCACCAGTATATCCAACGATTCCACACATAAAATTTCTCCAATCAATTTTTGATTTTCTTTACTCCCATTCCACTGTTGCTGGTGGTTTTGAAGTAATATCATATACTACTCTTGTAATTCCACCTACTTCATTGGTAATTCTTCTGCTGGCATTTTCCAGCACTTCATATGGCAATCGTGTCCATTCCGCTGTCATAAAATCATCTGTTGTAACTGCTCGAAGCGCAATGGTATATCCATACGTTCTTGCATCGCCTTTTACTCCGACGCTACGAAGATCTGTAAGAACTGCAAAATACTGATTAGTCATTTGTTCTAATTTTGCATTTGCAATTTCTTCACGGAAGATTGCATCCGCTTCTCTTAAAATATCCAGTTTTTCTTTTGTAATCTCTCCGATTACTCGTACTGCAAGACCTGGACCCGGGAATGGCTGACGCCATACCAATTCGTATGGAATACCAAGCTGTGTTCCGGCTTCTCTTACCTCGTCTTTAAATAATTCTCTCAATGGTTCCACGATTTCATCAAAAGAAATAACATCCGGCAATCCGCCTACATTGTGATGACTCTTAATAACTGCAGAATCACCCTTTCCACTTTCAATGACATCAGGGTAAATGGTTCCCTGTACCAAAACATTGATTTTACCTAATTTTTTTGCTTCATCTTCAAAAACCCGGATAAATTCTTCTCCGATGATTTTTCGTTTTTTCTCTGGCTCTGTAACACCGGCAAGTTTTCCAAGGAATCTTTCTTCTGCATTTACGCGAATCAGATTCATACCGAACTGTTCACGGAATGTTTTCTCTACAAAATCTCCTTCGTCTTTACGCAAAAGACCATGATCTACAAATACACAGGTAAGATTTGTGCCAATCGCCTTATGAAGAAGAACTGCTGCTACAGAAGAATCCACACCGCCGGAAAGAGCCAGAAGAACTTTTTTATCTTTAAGCTCTACACGATATTTTTCAATGGAAGTTTCTACAAAATCCTCCATTTTCCAATTTCCTGTACAACCACAAATTTCAAATATAAAATTCGAAAGCATCTGCTTACCAAATTCTGTATGCGTAACTTCCGGATGAAACTGTACGCCATACAATTTTCTAGTGTCATCACTGATTGCCGCACACGGACATTTTGGTGTGTGCGCGATAACCTGAAATCCCTCCGGACAAGTTTTAATAAAGTCCGTATGACTCATCCAACAGATACTTTTTGATGGAACACCCTGAAACAAAATGTTATCGCTGACTTTTACCATCGTTTTTCCATATTCACTGCTGTCCTCAGCACTGGTAATTTCCCCTTTCGCCATGTATGCCATCAGCTGCACTCCATAGCAGATGCCAAGAATCGGAATTCCAAGTTCCAGAATTCCTGCTTCATAATGTGGTGATGTTTCATCATACACACTGTTTGGACCTCCGGTAAAAATAATACCCTTATATCCGGCATCTTTGATTTGCTCTAACGATATTTTGTTATAAGGTTTGATTTCCGCATAAACGTGTTGTTCACGGACCCTTCGGGCAATGAGCTGATTATACTGCCCTCCAAAGTCAAGAACTAAAATTTTTTCTTCCATTTCTTTCCCTCTCTTGTTGCTTTATTTTCCACTATCACCATAGTTTGCTAAAACTCTGGCGGATGGATCGTTTACATTACAGCCCTCCCAGGATTTGTTTGGCATCCAGAAATCCACGATCATTTCACCCTGCTGCGGATAGTATTTTTCAAAAATCTCACGATATAACAGGGACTCTTTTGTAAATGGACGGGCATGCGTATACTTTGCACTCAATGTTTCAAATTCTTCATCGGTATAATATTCTTCCGCATATGCTTTCAGATAATCTACCATTGAGTGCCCTACAGCATCAGAAAATGCTGCTTTTTCACGCCAGAGAAT
>JAXJUX010000181.1:0-3410 GCA_036308845.1 Ruminococcus sp. | reverse complement strand
GGTATTCAAATTACAAAAATCCGTATACGTAGCACTTTCTTTTAAGGTAATTCCCACCTTTGGCGGTGCCGGCTGATTGTTAAACTGAATCCAGAAACTTTCCAGAATTTCTTTTGCTTCTTCTCTGGTCAGTCTGCCCTCATCCATATCCTTTTCATAAAATGGTTCCAGATGCTGATCCAGTTTCCCCGGTGAATATGCATCCCAGTTGTTCATCTCAATCGTCACACCGATATGCGTAAACCAATACATCTGTACCGCCTGTCGGAATGTCTTCGGTGCATGCTTTGGAACCACATCACAAACCTCTGCCAAATCCAGAAGTTCCTGTTTCCACTGCAAGTTTTCCTCCGTCTCTGCAAGTTTTCTTGCAAGTCCTGCATAGCGCTCACCGAAAATCATCATGCCCTCGCAGACAAGCTTCATTCCTTCCAGTTCTTCCTTTTTATCCAAAGCGTCCAGATCATTGTTATAATCCAGACTGTCGATTTCTTTTTGAATATCATTGTAAAAATCCAGATATCCCTTGCGGTAAATCTTTCCGTCCGCAACGGTATGTCCCGGACCTCGCTGCATCAAAAATTCGGTATATAACCCCGCCTGAAATAAATTATGCCATTCTTCCGGCAACAACTGGTTGATTTTGCTCATCATCGCTCTGTCTTTCCAGTACGGAATAATCACTTCTTTCTGAATGCGTTTATCTTCTTCGGACACACGAAAATATACTTTTTCTCTTTGGTTCATGTTATCAAAGTCTTCCATGGTATGACAGCAAAGCTCTGGAAATGTAGGCGCTGCCCATGGTTTGTGACCTTTTTCCCCTACAATAATAGAACCTTTTTCAATATAAAGCGTTCTGTTTTCCATGATATGTTTGAACGCCAGCCCACGCAGCACCGGCGCAGATACGGTCCCCTCATATTTTTTATAGGCTTCTGTCAAAAGAACCGCACGTTCCATGGAAATACATGGTTCGCACTCCGATACGCTGATTCTTCGAAGCCTTTTGATTCTTTCTGTACTTCCTCGATCCATGCGCTCGTTGCGGTCAGATCTTGGATTGCAGCTGAAATTTTGTTGGCTCATTTCCTTTTCTCCTCTATAATACTAGCACTACTTATGTACATCCACCACAAATCCACCACGCTCCAGCATCTGTTTCACACGTTCCAACTCCTCATCCGTTGGCTTATCAAAATTTTGTGTACATTCTCTGGAAAGCTGTCGATATTTATCTCTTCCAAAATCATGATACGGCAAAAGTGTGATTTTGGAAACTTTTATTTGTTCCTGCTTCAGCCATTCCGCAACCGAAAGGATGTCATCCGAAGACATATTTACATCTTTTACCATGATCATGCGAAGTTCTATTTTCGTGCCCTGATCACTCAAATATTTAAGATTTTTCAAAATTAATTCGTTAGAAACACCGGTATGCTTCTGGTGTTTTTCATCATTCATCATTTTCAGATCATACAAAAACAATTCTGTATACGGCAAAAGTTTCGCAAAATGCTCGGTCGGTGCAAATCCGCAGGTATCGATGACCACAGAAATCCCTTCCCTATCCAGCGCTTTGACGAGTTCCAGTACGTATTCCATGTTCTGCACCATCACTTCTCCACCGGACAAGGTCACACCACCGCCAGACTGATCGTAGAAAATTTGATCCTTCTTCAAAAGTTTCACCAGTTCACGCACAGAATAAGAAGTACCCACCAGCTTTTCTTTTTGATTATTTCCAATCATAACTTCCGGTTCCATCCTCTGACTCTCTGGATTATGGCACCACTGGCAACGCAACGGACATCCTTTAAAAAAGACTGTCGTACGAATTCCCGGTCCGTCGTGAACAGAAAATTTCTGAATATTAAATATATATGGCAATACCATATCATTTCCCTCTCATATTTCTTCACTTTAATCTTTTATCGCACAAAAGTCAATAATCTTCTTCCATGTAAGATATTTTGATTGACTACGTTTCATTCCCGTAAGATAATTTTAATACAACAGATTGGATTCTCAATATTGTCATAATTTTTCAACCAACAGCAACATGACATCCAAATCCGATTCTATCTGCTCTTACATGTGATTTTACTACAAAACCATAAAATTTTGAATTGCTAATCTATTATTTCAGGAGGATTTTCCCATGCACAAATCATTTCATAAAGAAAATAGAGAATGTCTCTATCAGACACTCGCACCAAACAGTATGGTAGTTTTATTTTCTGGTCAGGCACTTCGTAAAACGGGCGATGAAGACTATCCGTTTTTTGCAGACCGTTCCTTTGTATACTATACCGGAATCGAACAGGCAGACAGTGTTCTGACTGCAGTTCACGATCATACAACAACCGAAGAAACACTGTTTATGCTTCCACCTGATGCCCATGCGGAACGCTGGAATGGAAAACGCCTGACTCCAGAAGAAGCCGAAGAACACTCCGCAGTGAACGATTTCAGATATCACGAAGATTTTGTTTTCTATATCAAGGCTCAGATTTCTCAGGGAATCACGACCATTTATCTTGATTTTGACCGAAGAAAAGAAGATGAACAGCCTGTTCGTCTGGCATACCGATTTGCTGCATGGCTGCAAAAACAGTTTCCATTTGTAAAAATAGAAGATATTCACAATCAGATTCGTGGACAGCGTACCATCAAAAAGGCATGTGAAATTGAAGCCATGCGTCGTGCTGAATATATCACCGGAGAAGGCATCAAGGCTATGATGCGAGCTGCCAAAGATGGACTTTACGAATATCAATTGAAAGCTGAATTCGACTATGCGCTGGCACAACACGGTGTGATCACGCCGGGATTTCCATCCATTGTCTCTGCAGGAAATAACAATTTTTGCATTCACTACTATTCTTACAAAGGACAAATGCACGATGGGGATATGATTTTAAATGATGTGGGCGCCTGCTGGGACAACGAAATCGTCGATGTTTCCAGAGGCTGGCCGGTGAACAGAAAATTCAACGCAAAGCAGAAACTGCTTTATACCTGTGCATTCAACACTTCCAATCACATGTTTGAAATCCTGCGTCCTGGACTTCCTATGGCATTTGTAGACCAGGAAATCCGCAGATACAATTTTGAACAGTTGAATGCTGCCGGTGTATGTGATCGATTTGAAGATGTAGGCACCTATATCTGGCATGGCGGCGCACACCACATCGGGTATGATGTTCACGATTTGGTAGATATTCAGAATGGGCAGCGTTTGTTGGAACCTGGTATGGTATTTTGTGTGGATGTGGGAATTTATCACGAAGAATGGGGCATTGGATTCCGACTGGAAGACAACTGCCTGATTACGGAAAATGGATGCGAAAACCTGTCTGCGGAGATACCGAGAAGTATAGAGGATATTGAGGCGTATATGAGAGATG
>JAXJUX010000180.1:0-15306 GCA_036308845.1 Ruminococcus sp. | reverse complement strand
CTTTAATACGGGAATGAAGTGTCACAACCTTATTTTCATAAGCTAAGATTGCTTCATTTACATTCTTAAAGTATTTACCTTCGCCTTCTGCTCCTTCTCTTTCCTGTGTCAGGTAGTAAATACCAAGTACCATATCCTGTGAAGGAACGGCAACGGGACCACCGTCGGAAGGTTTCAAAAGGTTGTTGGGAGACAGCAATAAGAAACGGCATTCTGCCTGTGCTTCTACTGACAATGGAAGATGTACAGCCATCTGGTCACCATCGAAGTCGGCGTTGAACGCTGTACATACCAATGGATGCAGTTTAATAGCTTTACCTTCTACCAGAATTGGTTCGAACGCCTGAATACCCAGACGATGCAGTGTAGGAGCACGGTTCAGCATTACCGGATGTTCTTTGATAACTTCTTCCAGAACATCCCATACTTCTGGCTGAAGTTTTTCTACCATTTTCTTTGCATTCTTAATATTGTGTGCTGTTCCGTTGGAAACCAGTTCTTTCATAACGAATGGTTTGAACAGCTCGATTGCCATTTCTTTTGGCAGACCACACTGATAAATTTTCAGTTCTGGTCCAACGACGATTACGGAACGTCCAGAGTAGTCAACACGTTTACCCAACAAGTTCTGACGGAAACGTCCGGATTTACCTTTCAGCATATCAGACAGAGATTTCAGAGCTCTGTTACCAGGTCCTGTAACCGGACGACCACGACGACCATTGTCGATCAGCGCATCTACAGCTTCCTGCAGCATACGTTTTTCGTTTCTTACAATGATATCTGGCGCACCCAGTTCCAACAGTCTTTTCAGACGGTTGTTACGGTTGATAATACGACGATACAAATCGTTCAAGTCAGATGTAGCAAAACGGCCACCGTCCAACTGTACCATAGGACGTAAATCTGGAGGAATAACTGGAACTACGTCCATGATCATCCATTCTGGTTTATTTCCAGATTCACGGAAAGCTTCAACAACTTCCAGACGTTTGATGATACGAGCACGTTTCTGTCCTGTAGCATCTTTCAGTCCAGCTTTCAGTTCTACGGATTCTGCTTCCAAGTCGATGGAACGGAGCAGTTCCTGAATAGATTCTGCTCCCATTCCTACACGGAATGTATCTCCGTGTTTTTCTCTTGCTTCCTGATATTCTCTTTCTGTCAGAACCTGTTTGTACTGTAATTCTGTGTTTCCTGCATCCAATACGATGTAGTTAGCAAAATACAGAACTTTTTCCAGTGTTCTTGGAGAAATATCCAGAATCAATCCCATACGGGAAGGAATTCCTTTAAAATACCAGATATGGGATACTGGAGCTGCCAGCTCGATGTGTCCCATACGTTCTCTACGAACAGTTGCTTTTGTAACTTCTACTCCACAACGGTCGCAGACAACACCTTTATAACGAATTTTTTTATATTTTCCACAATGACATTCCCAGTCTTTGCTTGGTCCGAAGATTTTTTCACAAAACAGACCATCTTTTTCTGGTTTCAATGTACGATAATTGATTGTTTCAGGTTTTTTAACCTCACCACGAGACCATTCACGGATTTTTTCCGGAGAAGCCAGACCAATTTTAATCGCATCGAATGTCATTGGCTGATATACTTCTTTATTGGTAGTTTCAGACATTTGGTTGCTCCTTTCTCTGATTAGATATCCATCAGATCATCGTCTTCATACATCTCTACAGGTTCATCTTCGATATCAACCAGTTCTTCGCCTTCGAATTCCTGTTTGCTGAAACCGTAGCTGCCATAATTTTCATTATCTTCATCACGGTAGTTTCTATCGCCTTCGATAATGGAGCGCAGATCTGTATCACCATAGTCAATGTTTTCCATGATTTCTACTTCTGTATTATCATCTCTCAGGACTCTTACATCCAGACCCAGGGACTGAAGTTCTTTCAACAATACTTTGAAGGATTCAGGAATACCTGGTTCAGGGATATTATCACCCTTGATAATTGCTTCATATGTCTTCACACGACCGATAACGTCGTCAGATTTTACTGTCAGAATTTCCTGCAGAGTATAAGATGCACCATAAGCTTCCAGAGCCCAAACTTCCATTTCTCCGAAACGCTGTCCACCGAACTGAGCTTTACCACCCAGAGGCTGCTGTGTTACCAGAGAGTAAGGACCAGTTGAACGTGCATGGATCTTATCGTCAACCAGATGGTGCAGTTTCAGGTAATGCATGTGACCGATTGTTACAGGGCTGTCGAAATATTCACCTGTACGTCCATCACGCAGTCTTACTTTACCATCACGGGAAAGTGGAACACCTTTCCACAGTTTTCTGTGATCTCTGTTTTCATACAGATAATCCATTACATCCTGAGCTAATTCGTCGCTGTATTTTGCTTCGAATTCATCCCATTCCATATTTACATAATCATTTGCCAGTTCCAGTGTATCCATGATGTCGTTTTCGTTTGCACCATCAAATACAGGAGTAGCAATATTGAATCCAAGTGCTTTTGCAGCCAGACTCAAATGAATTTCCAGGACCTGTCCGATATTCATACGGGAAGGTACACCCAGAGGGTTCAATACGATATCCAGAGGACGTCCATTTGGAAGGAATGGCATATCTTCTACAGGCAGAACTCTGGAAACAACACCCTTGTTACCATGACGACCAGCCATCTTATCACCTACAGAGATTTTTCTCTTCTGAGCGATATAGATACGTACTGCCTGGTTTACTCCAGGAGACAGCTCGTCACCATTTTCTCTTGTGAATACTTTTGCATCTACAACGATACCATATTCACCATGAGGTACTTTCAGGGAAGTATCACGTACTTCTCTTGCTTTTTCACCAAAGATTGCACGCAGCAGACGTTCTTCAGCTGTCAGTTCTGTTTCTCCCTTAGGAGTAACTTTACCAACCAGGATATCTCCTGCACGAACTTCTGCACCGATACGGATGATACCACGTTCATCCAAATCTTTCAGCGCATCATCACCAACACCAGGAACATCTTTTGTGATTTCTTCTGGTCCCAGTTTTGTATCTCTGGCTTCTGCTTCATATTCTTCAATGTGGATAGATGTATAAACATCTTCCTGTACTAATCTTTCACTTAAAAGAACAGCATCTTCGTAGTTGTAACCTTCCCATGTCATGAAACCGATCAATGGGTTTTTACCAAGTGCCAGTTCTCCGTTGTAAGTAGATGGACCATCTGCGATAACCTGTCCGGCTTCTACGTGTTCCCCTTTTACAACGATTGGTTTCTGGTTGTAACAGTTACTCTGGTTACTTCTCAGGAATTTTGTCAGACGATAAGTATCTGTTGTACCATCATCATTTTTCATAGCGATTTCTTTAGAAGTAGATTTAACGATTGTACCAGCTTTTTTTGCTACTACACAAACACCAGAGTCAACAGCAGCTTTTGCTTCCATACCTGTACCAACTACAGGAGCTTCTGTAATCATCAGAGGTACTGCCTGACGCTGCATGTTAGATCCCATCAGCGCACGGTTCGCGTCGTCGTTCTGCAGGAAAGGAATCAATGCTGTAGCAACGGAGAATACCATCTTAGGAGATACGTCCATGTAATCGAACATTCTCTTTTCGTATTCCTGTGTTTCTTCACGGTAACGACCAGATACATTCTTATTAATAAAGTATCCATTTTCATCCAATGGTTCGTTCGCCTGAGCTACATGATAGTTATCTTCTTCATCTGCTGTCATATAAACAACTTCGTCAGTTACGCGTGGGTTCTTTGGATCTGCCTTATCAATTTTACGGTAAGGAGCTTCCACGAAACCATATTCATTAATTCTTGCATAAGATGCAAGTGAGTTGATCAGACCGATGTTAGGACCTTCAGGTGTTTCGATAGGACACATTCTTCCGTAGTGAGAATAGTGTACGTCTCGAACCTCGAATCCGGCACGGTCTCTGGACAAACCACCAGGTCCCAATGCAGACAGACGTCTCTTATGTGTCAGCTCACCCAGAGGGTTGTTCTGATCCATGAACTGAGACAGCTGAGAAGAACCGAAGAATTCTTTTACTGCAGCAGTAACTGGTTTAATGTTAATCAGGGACTGAGGAGAAATACTGTCAGTATCCTGAGTTGTCATTCTTTCACGAACAACACGTTCCAGTCTGGACATACCAATACGGTACTGGTTCTGCAACAGTTCACCTACCGCACGGATACGACGGTTACCCAAATGGTCGATATCATCATCGTTACCAAGACCGTATTCCAGATGCATGTTGTAGTTAATAGAAGCAAAAATATCTTCTTCTGTAATGTGTTTTGGAATCAATTCCTGAACATGATGGCTGATTGCTTCTTTCAATTCATCTTCGTCATCATATTCTTCCATCAACTGAGCCAGTACTGGATAGTAAACCAGTTCTGTGATTCCCAGTTCTTTTGGATTGCAGTCAACATAATTGGTCAGATCAACCATCATGTTGGAAAGAACTTTGATGTTTCTTTCTTCTGTCTGAATCCATACATATGGAACTGCAGCGTTCTGAATGGAATCTGCCAGTTCTTTTGTCACTTCTGTTCCAGCTTCGGCCAAAATTTCACCTGTCATAGTATCAACTACGTCTTCAGCCAGAACCTGACCTGCGATACGGTTTTTCAGAAGTAATTTTTTATTAAATTTGTAACGTCCTACTTTTGCCAAATCATAACGTTTTGGATCGAAGAACATACTGTTGATTAAGCTCTTAGCACTTTCTACTGCCAGTGGTTCACCTGGACGGATTTTTTTATACAGTTCCAGAAGACCTTCTTCATAGCATGTAGAAGTATCTTTTGCAAAACTTGCCAGAATCTTTGGTTCTTCACCAAACAATTCAACGATTTCTGCATTTGTTCCACGACCTAATGCACGAATCAGAACTGTAATAGGTACTTTTCTTGTTCTGTCTACACGTACATAGAAGACATCGTTGGAATCTGTTTCGTATTCCAGCCATGCACCTCTGTTAGGAATTACTGTGGAAGAAAATAATCTTTTACCAAGTTTATCATGAGCGATAGCATAATAAATACCAGGGGAACGTACTAACTGGCTAACGATAACTCGTTCAGCACCGTTAATAACAAAAGTACCAGTTGCAGTCATCAACGGCAAATCTCCCATGAAAATTTCATGCTCTTTAATTTCGTCGTTTTCTTTATTGTACAATCTGACCTTAACTTTGATAGGTGCAGCATATGTTGCGTCTCTATCCTTGCATTCTTCGATGGAATACTTCACATCGTTTTCACACAAAGTAAAGTCCACAAATTCCAAGCTCAACTTACCACTGTAATCTGTGATTGGAGAGATATCAGCGAAAACTTCTCTTAACCCTGTCTCAAGGAACCAGTTATAAGAATCTTTCTGAACCTCAATCAAGTTGGGCATTTCCAAAACTTCTTTTTGTCTCTGGTAGCTCATCCGCATACTTTTACCATTTGTAACCGGACGTATTCTGTTTTTTTCCATTGACCGTTTCACCCCTTGTGTATTTAATTTATTACTGCGAATGCCTTGTTTTTCTGGGCAAAACAAAACCCAGTAGGCATATCTTACCATAATAGTGCATTTTTTACAATATCACAAAATGTCAATGCTGTCAACTGGGTTTTTTAACTTTTTTATGTTTTTTTAGTATACAATAGACCGCCAAATTGCAAATCTATATATTATCCTCTCAAATCTGCCAGACGAACCACTTTTCCGCCATTGAGTCTGGATTCTTCTGCTGCCATGGCACAATAATGACTTTCCACAGATCTTTCCAGGGAAGTGATGGATGGGCTTTCTTCCATATTTCCAAGAAGGATATCCATATATTCTTTTACCATGACATTGTCACCGCCGCCGTGTCCTGAGAAATCGTCTGCCAGTTCGCTTGCATGAATGATTTCTGTTTCTACAGTTGTTCCATAGAGGCGTGTTTCAATATAGCTGTCATCTGCCATATTCACATACAGTTCTCCTTTTGTTCCAAAGAATTTTGCATATCGGGAAATATCAGAGGAGAAACCGCTCATAGTAAAGCTCATTGTGGAACCATCCGTCATGTTCAGATTTACAACCTGATGGTCTACTACATCGTTATCACAATGATATACACATCTTCCGTAAGGTCCATGTTCCAGAGCTTCTTTCACACTTTCTTCTGATGGATATTCTGTAAGAACATACAGTGGCCACTCTGTGTTGCCTTTGCGAACTCCCACTTTATCACTGTCCATGTAAATGGCTTCTGCATCGTAAGGACATTCTCCTTTTACTTTACAGCCGCCCATGCAGTATTTTGTGCATCCTTCCGGAGCATTTTCTTCTTTAAATAAGTAGGTATTTCCAAAGGAGGAAATGGATTCACATTCTTTATTTGCCAGCCACAGATACAAATCCATATCATGACAGCATTTTGCAAGAATCATTGGGCTTGTCTCATCCGTTCTTCTCCAATTTCCCCGTACATAACTATGCGCCATGTGATACCAACCCACATTTTCAAATGCAGCGATGGAAACGATATCACCGATTTTGCCGGAATCCAGGATTTCTTTTACTTTTCTGAATACAGGTGTATAGCGAAGTACATGGCATACCACTACTTTTCTGTTGCATTCTTTTGCTACTTTTACCAGTTCACGACACTGTTCCAGCTCTGGAGAAATCGGTTTTTCCAGAAGCAGATGATACCCTTTTCTCAGTGCAGGAATAGCGTGTGGTACGTGCTGACGGTCCTGTGTGGCAATTACCATAATGTCTGCCAATTTATCCTGTTCCAGCATTTCTTCCACACTGCCAAAGCACATTTCTTCCGGAATATTGAATTTTTCCGCAACCATTTTCACTTTAATTGGATTCCAGTCCGCAACTGCAACAACTTCCATTTTGTCCGGATACAATTCTGCTGCATGTGCATATGTATCTTTTCCTCTATTTCCCAAGCCGGCAAATGCCACCTTAATTCTTTCGCCCATAACAATTCTCCTTCTATATTATATATGTTATGATACATTCACGCTCAAACCATGTATCATACTAGCGAATTTCATAACTTTGTGTCTCAAAATTAACGGTTACCTGTGTGCCATCAGCAAATGTTGTTCTCTGCACATTTCCATTTTCCAGGATTTCGTGGCGAATCATTTCCTGTTTTGCCACTTTTTCATGCAAGGATGCAACCACACGGCATCTTTCCACATCATCTTCCAATTTTTGCTCGATTTCACTTACAAAAGCACCGTCGATATTTGGATATGCCGCATCTCTGCACAGATATGGAGCGCCGCCATTTAACAGCGCGTACAGCATATAATCTTCATTTGCGCTTACTTTATCCATCATCCAAGGTTCAATCACACAGTCATGATATACCAGATTGTATAATGGTACTGGAATGCCTTCTTTTGGTGTTCCCGGTTCACGCATCATAAAATCATATGGCGCATAATGACAGAAAATCAGGCTTGGAACCGCCCAGTCACTTACTTCTTCGGAACTGGATAAAATTCCTTTGGAAAGCAAATATTCGAAGCAGCGTCCGCGGAATTCGTAGCAATCTCTGCGTGTCATGCGATGCATTGGATTGTTGCACTCATCTGCCTCATTACAAGTAAATACATCCAGATATGCACCATCCATTTTGATTCCATTCTTTTCAATTTCGGAGAAATTTCTCTTTACATATGCAGGAGCCTGTGTTGCACACAAATAGCTCTGTGGACCGCCTGCCCATCTTTTATGCGTAGGAATGGTTCCATCTACCAGTCGGCATGCATAATTTTCATCAAAACTGTCTGCAGACAAATAATAATCTCTATACTGATCATGAATACCAAACAGATAACCACATTCATGTACCGTATCTACCAATTCACGCATACCTTCCCAACCGCCGGCTTCTTTACATGCTGGCATATAATCCGGATGATTGTTGTCATATCCAGGCTGTGCCCATCCATCCAGATGCAGATACAATTTTTCTACTCCATGCTCACGATAATTGCGAATCTGTTCTGCACGTTTTGCAAATGTTGTCAAATGATTATTTTTTTCCGGTGCATTTGGATCGAAGAAATCGGAATTTGGCTGTACCATCGTTTTAATTCCCGTATGCACAAAAGAACATCCAATCAACTGATCTACGGATGGATTTCTCGCTGCTTTTTCATTCAAAGTACGCAGACGCCCCTGTTCATTTACATAGGCACGATAGCATTTGCACAAATCATTGTAGTCACAATCTTCGTATAAGGTATAGCGGATAATTCTGCGGTAATCCATTTTTCCAAGGCTTGGTTCCATCCAGATTCCCACGTGAGTGTATGGACCTTCCGCTGGATGTTCTGCCCAATACCCTGCATTCCATGGCGTCGTGCAGATTGCAATATAACCTTCTTTTCCTTTCACCTGGCCAAACCATGGCATATAACCGCCTGCTGTTTCAAAAAATCCGTCGAAGGAAATCGCTGAAAGAGCAACCTGCCATGTGTTTGGAATCAAAATACCCTGCTGACGATTCAATACGGTATACCAGTCATTTTTCTTTTCTTCGAATTCCATTTCGCCTGGCCAGAATACTTTTTTGATATGTAATCCTTCTTCCTGAAGCGGGATCCATTCGCAATAAATGTCTTCTGTAGCATATTCTACCCACACCAATGTTTCAAAAGCATATGGAACGACGCCTTCCGATGTTTCAAATCCTTCATAATGGCTCTTGATACCAATTCCTGTACCAAAATGACATTCTTCATGACGAATTGTTTTTGCATTTTCGAAGTAAATTTCCCCTTCTTCACAAACCATTCTTGGCTTGTATTCTTTTCTCCAATTCCACTGAGATTCTCCTTTTTTAAAGGAATACCCTAATGTCTCCTCAGATAAATTCACTTCTGTTTTTCCCCATACAATTTTCATCTACACAATCCTCCTAATTATATCTTCTTTTTGTCCAAACGAAGTTTCGCCGTCACGGTAGAAATCAACGTCAACCCGTGTGTAATAATATTCGTGTAAGCACCAATTGTCACATCATAAAACAGCCAAAAAGTCTGATTGAAAATAATAATCGTACGCATTTTGCCGGAATCTTTCTGTACGATGGTCAGCGTAAATAGCAATGCACACGCACATACAGCCAAATCAGCCAAACGCTGGTATGTAATGAAGGTTCCTGCCACATAGGCAAGTCCAAATACAACAGATATTACTCGTTTGCGTTTTTCTGCCTTTTCCGCATCTGCGTTATTTGCCAGGTAGACCAACAATGTCTGGATTGCCGCCAATACACAGATCCATGCCCCCGCAAGGCCGCCAAGCAATGCACAACTTCCAGCCATAAATACATTGGATAAAAACTGACCTGCAAGTACAATTTTTTCATTCTTAAACTGTACACAGCTTAGGGAGGCTACCCCAACTAAAATCCCTAAAATTTGCGCAATGATAAATTTCATTTTCCCCTACTCTCCTTATTTTTCAATTGCATTTTCTTACTTGTATTTTATAATAGAAACATACCGTAGAACATATTATTTTTTACGCAGAACTTATATTTTTGTTCACAAACAGAGGTGCGTTTATGAAAGAAACTATTTATGTAAAATACGCAATTAACAACGTGGTGGATGTAACGAAAATCATCACGATTTACTACTTTGAGCGCAGCAAGGAATATGCTTATGAAGGAGAAGTTCATGATTTTTGGGAAATCAATTATATAGACCGCGGCGATGCCATATTGACCTATGACGAAAAAGAATATGCCATGAAACAGTCTGACATTGTATTTTTACAGCCAAACCATTTTCACGGCATTCGAGCAAACGGAAAGAAACCTTTTAATATGTTTATTATTTCTTTCGAAGCAAAATCAAATATTCTGGATGTTCTGGGCGGGAAAATCTTCAAATCCTCCTCTAAAATCAAAGAAATCATTCAGTCCATTATCAAAGAAAGTAATATGGCATTTTCTATGCCGATGGAAAATATGGATGTGAAGCAATTAAAAGAACGAGAAGATGCGGTAATCGGAAGCCAGCAGATTATACGTATGCGTATTGAAGAATTGATTATTTTATTGCTGCGGCAGGGAAATCAAAATAACAGCCTTCAAATCCTGACCTCCAAGTCTAAATTCGATGACCATATTGCGCAGAAAACCATTTTGCTTCTTGAAAAGAATATTTATAATAATTTGAATCTTTCAGATATCATTAGCGAGATCGGTTATGGAAAAACGTATCTTTCCAATGTATTTAAAAGGGTTTATGGGGTCAGCATTATGGCGTATTACATGAATCTGAAAATAGAAGAGGCGAAATATCTACTCCGTGAAAATACGATGACCATCAAGGAAATCTCTGAGAAACTGGGATTCAGTTCACCACAATACTTTTCCAGACGATTCAGCCAGCTTACACAGATGTCACCGCAGCAATATGTTCAATCTGTGAAAGACAGGTAAGATTACAATAGAATTTCCCTTGCAAGATTCTTCGCACACGGACGGATGGCGAAGCAGCAACTTCCTCTCCGCGAGCTGCGCATCTTCCGAGTAAAGCGAGTTTTTGTGTACAAAAAAGCCAAGGTATGAATTTCACACCTTGGCTTATCTTCTGTTCTCTACAAGGAATTACCCGAATTATTTCAGAGTAACTTTTGCTCCTTCAGCTTCCAGTTTTGTTTTCAGTTCTTCAGCTTCTGCTTTAGATGCAGCTTCTTTGATCATTTTTGGAGCGCCATCTACTACAGCTTTAGCTTCTTTCAGACCCAGACCTGTAGCTTCACGAACTACTTTGATAACTTTAACTTTGTTTGGACCAACTTCTGTCAGTTCAACGTCGAATTCTGTTTTTTCTTCAACTTCTGCTGCTGGGCCAGCTGCTGCTACTACAACACCTGCTGCTGCGGATACACCAAATTCTTCTTCACATGCTTTTACTAATTCGTTCAGTTCAAGAACTGTCAATTCTTTAATAGCTTCAATAAATTCAGCTGTTGTTAATTTTGCCATTTTATTTTCCTCCGATTATAAATTTTATTTCGTTTAATAAGTTTTTAAATAATTATGCTTCTGCTGCTTCTTCGCTTGGTTCTGCAATCTGTTTAATAACACGAGCAAAGTTTGCGATAGGAGACTGCATAGATCCCAGCAATCTTCCAAGAAGGATTTCTCTTGATGGTACTTCAGCGATTGCTTTGATACCTTTTTCATCATAATATCCATCTTCTACAACACCAGCGATCAGTTCCAGTTTTGGAGCTTTTTTAGTGAATTCGGAAATGATACGAGCAGGAGCTGTTGCATCTGTTTTAGAAATAGCCAGAGCGTTTGTTCCATCCAGATGTTTGCACAGTGCTTCACATGGTGTTCCCTGGAAAGCAAAGTTCATCATTGTGTTTTTGTATACTTTGTATACAATACCAGCTTCTCTTAAAGCTTTACGCAGTTCAGTATCCTGAGCAACTGTCAGACCGCTGTAGTTTACAAGAACAACACCCTGAGCGCCATCGATATGTCCAGCGATTTCAGCTACGACTGGTTTTTTCTGTTCGATTTTTGCCATAATTGGTATACCTCCTTATAGATTTGTGTATCGCCAAATATGAAAAAACCTCTTTGCGCACGACAAAGAGGAATGAATTCTTTCATAAAGAACGTATTTTTCCTCGGCAGGCGTTTTAACCTTATGCCTAACGGCACCTGCTGTCTTCGGCGTGATACTTGATGTATTATAATACGGTGTACCGTACTTGTCAATACCTTTTTTAAAAATTTTGAAAATTTCCTATTATGCAAAAAAGCTGCTGCATTTTCATGCAACAGCTTTTGATTCTATAATTACACAAGTTTTAATGGGTTAATTTTAACACCAGGTCCCATTGTAGGAGCGATTGTTACGCTCTTCAGGAACTGACCTTTAACAGCAGCAGGTTTTGCTTTGTTAATAGCACCCATCAGCGTCTGGAAGTTGTCCGCTAACTGTTCTTCTGTGAAAGAAGCTTTACCGATTGGCACGTGAATAATGTTTGTTTTGTCAAGACGATATTCAATCTTACCAGCTTTGATTTCTTTAACAGCTTTTGTAACGTCCATTGTTACTGTACCAGCTTTTGGGTTTGGCATTAAGCCTTTTGGTCCAAGTACACGACCCAGACGACCAACAACACCCATCATATCTGGTGTAGCAACTACAACGTCAAAATCCAACCATCCTTCGTTCTGAATCTTTGGAATCAGTTCTTCTGCTCCAACATGTTCTGCTCCAGCAGCTACAGCTTCATCAGCTTTTGCTCCTCTTGCGAATACCAGTACACGAACAGTTTTACCAGTTCCGTGTGGCAGAACTACTGCACCACGAATCTGCTGATCAGCATGACGTCCGTCACAACCTGTTCTAATGTGAGCTTCGATTGTTTCATCAAATTTTGCAACAGCAGCTTTTTTAACTACAGCGATAGCTTCGTCTGGATCATACAGTTTTGTACGATCAACTGCTTTTGCAGTTTCTAAATATTTTTTACCGTGTTTCATTTCCTATAACCTCCTGTGGTAATTGCGGGGATAGCCCTCCCACGTCTCAAATTCAATTTAAGTTATTAGTTCAATTGCTTTTTGTAGAAATTAGTCTTCTACTACAATACCCATACTTCTTGCTGTACCAGCGATCATGCTCATAGCTGCTTCGATAGATGCTGCATTCAAGTCTGGCATTTTCATTTCTGCAATTTCTCTAACTTTGTCTTTGGAAATTGTAGCTACTTTAGTTTTGTTTGGAACACCTGAACCGGATTTGATGTTACAAGCTTTTTTCAACAAAACTGCAGCTGGTGGAGTTTTTGTTATAAAGCTGAAACTTCTGTCTGCGTATACAGTAATAATTACAGGGATGATTACATCACCTTTATCAGCTGTTCTTGCATTGAATTCTTTTGTAAACTGTACGATGTTTACACCATGCTGACCCAGAGCTGGTCCAACTGGTGGTGCTGGTGTTGCTTTACCAGCAGGGATCTGTAATTTGATATATCCTGTTACTTTCTTTGCCATTGTAATGACCTCCTATAATGTGGTAATTGCGGGGATTTCCCTCCCACGAACTATAAACTTCTATAGTTCTGTTTCAAATAAATCAATGAATTACATCTTTTTGACTTCTGCGAAACTAATCTCTACTGGAGTTTCGCGTCCGAACAACTCAACATTGATTGTTACAACCTGTTTCTGTCTGTTGATACTCTGGATTACTCCAATTGTATCTTTCCATGCACCGCCGGTAACAACTATGCTGTCGCCTTCTGCATAATCGATTTCGATTTCTTCCGTCTGGATACCCAGTGGAATCATCTCTTCTTCTGTTAAAGGCACCGGCTTGGATCCCGGTCCGACAAATCCTGTTACACCACGTGTATTACGAACAACATACCATGTATCATCGTTCATAACCATATTAATCAGTACATATCCTGGAAAAAGCTTTCTAGCTACCTGCTTCTGTGCTCCGTTTTTCACTTCCACAACATCCTGCATAGGTATTCTTACTTCCAGAATCTGATCTTCCAAATGACGGTTTTCGATTGTCTTTTCAATGTTGGCTTTCACCTTATTTTCGTAGCCAGAATAAGTATGAGCTACATACCAATTTGCTTCTGCCATATCATCACCCTCGTCTTCTTTTAGCCAATCAATAAGTTAAGAACTTGCAATACTGCGCTGTCCAATACAGAAATAATCACTGCTACAATTGTTGTAATAACAATTACTGCAACAGTCTGCTTTGTAAGTGTTTTCTTGTCAGTCCACATGATTTTCTTAAATTCAGACTTGAGCCCTTTCATCCAGCTCTTTTTTGGAGCCTTTTCTTTTTTTGCAGATTCTGCCATAGTTTCACCTCTTAATAACCAATCTTATTTGGTTTCTTTATGCATTGTGTGTCTCTTACAGAATTTACAGTATTTCTTTGTTTCCAGTCTTTCCGGATGATTCTTTTTTTCTTTTGTCATGTTGTAATTTCGCTGTTTACATTCTGTACATGCCAATGTGATTCTTACGCGCACGACTTCCACCTCCACTGTGTTGATTTGCGTTTTGCAACGGACTCTTTTCCATGCCAACGGACTTCACGACTTTCCGTTTTTAGGCATAAAAAAAAGACCTACTTCCATGTCGCTTGATAACTATATCACAAATATATATTGTATGTCAAGTATTTTATCCGTATGCATTCGGATAAATATTGCATAGTTTTGCTTGAATTTCAGGATTTTGCAACGTTCTGCTCCTTCTTTTGCAAAACATATGAAAAATCGATAAATATTGCATGAAAAATATTTTACAAAACATTCTTCTTATAATATAATGAAAAAACACGTGTAAAATTTTTACATATTATATATCAAGGAGGATTTATGGAAAAGAAACGTAGTAATTTTACGAGTAAAATCGGCTTCGTTCTTGCCGCTGCAGGTTCTGCAGTAGGTCTGGGAAACCTTTGGAGATTTCCATATTTAGCAGCCAGATACGGTGGAGGAATTTTTCTTCTGGTATATGTCATTCTGGCAGTAACTTTTGGATTCGCTCTGATGATTGCTGAAATTGCTCTTGGAAGAAAAACAGGCTTAAGCGCAATTGGCGCATTTAGAAAATTGAACAAAAAATATGCCTTCATTGGTTATCTTGCAGCATTGGTACCAATCCTGATTTATCCATACTACAGCGTAATCGGTGGATGGGTTGTAAAATATTGTACCGTATTCCTTACAGGTCAGGGAACTGCCGCTGCTCAGGATGAATTCTTTGGAGGATTTATCGGACAGGTTGGACAGCCTATGCTCTGGCTGACAGTATTCTTACTTGCAACTGCTATTATCGTTCTTTTGGGTGTTGATAAAGGAATCGAAAATGCAAGCAAATTCCTGATGCCAATCCTTGTTGTTCTGACAGTTGGTATTGCAATTTATTCCGTAACATTACCAGGCGCTGGTGCTGGTTTGAAATATTATCTGATGCCTAACCTGGAACATTTTTCATTGAAGACAATCGTTGCCGCTATGGGACAGCTTTTCTATTCCATGTCTCTGGCAATGGGTATCATGATCACTTATGGTTCTTACATGAAGAAAGACACCAATCTGGAAGCATCTGTTGCACAGATTGAAATCTTCGATACTGGAATCGCATTCTTTGCTGGTATGATGATCGTTCCTGCTGTATTCGTATTTAACGGTGGTGACGGCGATGCGATCAATGCAGGTCCTGGACTGATGTTCAGCACACTGCCAAAAGTATTCGAT
>JAXJUX010000179.1:0-5466 GCA_036308845.1 Ruminococcus sp. | reverse complement strand
TAAAATAGAAAATTATAAAAAAGAAGCCCGGGTGCATCGCCCGGGTTTTGTTATCTTATTCTTCAGTAACTTCTTCTTTTTCTTCTTCAGCTGGTTCTTCAGCAACTTCTTCAACTGGTTCTTCTGTAGTTTCTTCTTCAACAGCTTCTTCAACTGTTTCCTCAGTTTCAGTTTCTTCACATGTTTCAGCCTCTTCAGCTGGAGCTTCTTTTGGAAGTGTTGTATAGCTGCGGTTTTCAGTGTTTACCTCAACTTCTTCTTCATCTTCTAAGTCATCCATAAATTCGTCAAATTCATCTTCCAAATCTTTTGCAGTTTTCTTTTTCTGGTAATAAGCATATGCACCGCCAACTGCCGCACCTACAGCTGCAAGACCAGCTAATGCTTTCCAAACACTTTTGTTTGCCATAGTACCCTCCATAATACATAGAAATAATAAGATTATTTCCGTTTTTACCATTTTAATACTTTTTAGTGAAAAAGAAAAGCATTATTTCGTAAATAGTACCTTGCTAAGCCATTTTATTGACGATATAATGAAAAGAAATACAAAAATAACTCAAAAAAGGGGAGAAACAGGATGTTTCAGGCATGTATTTTTGATTTGGATGGGACATTGGCAGATACGGTAGAGTCCATTGCTTCCATTTCCAATCAGATTTTGGAACGATTCCATTTGCCGGCACAGCCCGTAAATGATTACAAATATTATGCCGGAGATGGCGGGAATGTATTGATGGAGCGCTGTTTTCGGGCAGCAGGCGGTGATTTTACACATCTGGAAGAAGGGCAGCAGTTATATCGGGACATGATGGCAGAGGATCCATTATATAAAGTGACGGTATTTGATGGGATAAAAGAAACACTGACAGAATTGAAAAAGCTCAATGTAAAGCTGGCAGTTTTATCTAACAAACCACATGAAGGAACCTGTGGCGTTATTCATGGATTGTTTGGTGATGAAGTTTTTGATATTGTGCAGGGGTTGGAAGTTGGTATGAAGAAAAAGCCAGCAACGGATGGAGTGTTTGCGATTACCAGAAAGTTAGGTGTAAAGCCAGAAGATTGTATGTATGTGGGAGACACCAATACCGATATGCAGACTGGAAAGGCAGCAGGAATGTACACCATTGGCGTGTTATGGGGATTTCGTGATTACCAGGAATTGAAAGAAAACCATGCGGATGCAATTATCGAACATCCGAAACAGCTTTTGGACATTCAGGAGGGTAGGATATGATCAAGTTGATTGCCAGCGATTTGGACGGAACCCTGCTCTTGAATGGAAGTCAGGTATTACCGGAAGGAATTTGTGCTCAGATTAGAGAATTGAAGAAATATGGTGTATTGTTCGTTGCGGCAAGCGGCAGGCAGTATGCAAATCTGCAAAGATTGTTTGCATCGGTAAAGGATGAGATTGCCTATATTTGTGAAAATGGTTGTCTGGCTTTCTGTGATGGGAAAATGATTCACAAAGAAAGAATGGACCGCCAGATGGGACAGGAGATTTTGCAATCGATTATGGAAAAAGATACAGCGGAAGCGCTTTTGTCCGGAGAAAATACTTCTTATATTCAGCCCAAAACCGAGCATTATGAATACTGGATGAAAGAAGTAGTAAAAAATAATGTGACGGTCGTGGAAGATATTTTGGCTACTGAGGAAGAATATTTCAAAATATCTTTATATGAGCAAAAAGGGATTGGCGAAAGTCAGAACTATTGGAAAGAAAAATTTGGTGATAAAGTGACAGTTGTCACATCAGGAAATGAGTGGCTGGACATGATGCCATTTTCCGTAAATAAAGGAACTGCTTTGCAGGTGATGTTGGAGTATTTACATATTTTACCGGAAGAATGTATTGCTTTTGGAGACAATTATAATGATGTGGAGATGCTTCAGGTGGCTGGTACAAGCTATGCGATGGATACTGCTCAGCCGGGAATCGGAGAAATCTGTGATCATCATACTGATACTGTGGGACATGCGTTGGAGAAAATATTAGAGGAATTAAGAAGGGAGAATACCAATGAGTAATTATAGTAAACTTTGTGTAGAAACATTTTTGAAAAAACAGGGACAGCTTTACGATGAACCAGTAGCAGAAAGCTATGAAGAAGCAGAAGAATTTCTGGAAGATTGTATGGCAGTTGTAGTAAAATCAGTGAAAGAAGTTCGTAATTATCTGGATGAAGCAGGCATGGATGTGGAAGGAATGAGTAATAAAGAATTGTTGGAATCTGCAGAAGTATTTGCTATGGAAGATGGTACATTTTTGATTTTGGAATGTTAAAATACATTTTGTTTTGGAATAAAAAAGGAATTTGCATATTACCGTGCAAATTCCTTTTTTATGTATCAATTATCTGAAATGTTCTTTTGTTAATTTCACCACAACGCCTGAAAGACCAAGCAGAGCAATCAAGTTAGGCAATGCCATAAATCCGTTCAATGTGTCTGCAATGTTCCATACCAGGTTCAGTTCCAGTGTAGAACCGATAACAACAACAAAGATAAATACGATCTGGTAAATACGAGATGCTTTGGAACCAAAAATAAATTCAAAGCAGCGAGTTCCGTAAAGTGACCAGCTCAGTACTGTGGATAAAGCAAACAGTGTGATACCGATAGCGATGATAAGTGAACCAATCTGTGAACCGAATACAGTTCCGAAAGCTGCTGCAATCAGTTCAGCGCCTGCACTTTCGCCCCAGGTAATGGAAACACCGCTTTCCACTCCACAAAGTACGGTAAGTCCTGTCAGAGAACAAATAACAATGGTATCCATAAATACTTCGAAGATACCATACAGACCCTGTTTTACAGGATTGGATTCAGAAGAAGCAGCGTGTGCCATAGGTGCGGAACCAAGACCAGCTTCGTTAGAGAATACCCCACGGCCAACACCTTTCTGAATAGTGGTCATAATAGTGATACCGAAAGCACCACCGAGGGCAGCTTCAGCATTGAAGGCACCTTTGAAGATCATTGCAAAGATGCTTCCCAGATGTTCCAGATTGCAGAAAATAACGATCAAAGCTGCAATAATATAAATCGCTGCCATAAATGGGACCAGTTTTTCTGTAACGCTTCCGATACGTTTGATTCCACCGAAGAGAACCAGTGCAACGATAACAGCGACAATCGCACCAATGATAATGCTGGATACAGGTACGGTCTGACCAAACAGGTTGATGGTGTGTGCCTGTGTATTGCCTCCAAATGTGTCGATGGCATTGTTGATAGAACCTGCGATAGTATTAACCTGTGTCATGTTACCGATACCAAATGCAGCCAGTGCACCCAGAACACAGAATACTGTACCAAGCCATTTCCAGCTTTGACCAAGTCCATTTTTGATATAGTACATAGGACCGCCAACCCAGTCGCCCTGTTCATTACGTTCACGATATTTTACGGCAAGAACAACTTCGGCATATTTTGTTACCATACCAAATAATGCGGATACCCACATCCAGAATACAGCACCAGGTCCTCCAAGTGCAATAGCACCGGTAACGCCGGCGATATTTCCTGTACCTACAGTTGCAGCCAGTGCAGTAGTTACTGCCTGAAATGGTGTAACTTCACCTTCGCCGGCAGTTTGTTTTTGGAATATTTTGCCAATTGTATTTTTCATGGCATATCCAAATTTACGAAATTGAAGGAATCCTACACGAATGCTCAGGTAAATACCTGTTCCGACCAACAAAAGCAGCATCCATGGACCCCATGCAATCCCGTTTAGAAAGTTTACGATTTCATTAATACTCATGATTTTCCCCTTTCATCACGTTGATTTAACAAAGTATGCCCCTATCATATAAAAAATGCTGTTGAAATGCAAGAATTTTTTCAAATATTATGAAAATCTAAAAAATATATAAAAATTGCACCAATAAGTTGTGGAAATAAAAAGAATCCCGCTCGTTTGCGAGATTCTTCCTTCTTATCGTTTGATATGTAAAATCTGTTCTTCAATGTTCCAAGTGAGTGTATCGGTGTGTTCCGGAACTTCTCCATCACGGTGGACACATTGAGGCTGTTTGCTGTGTACACGAAGTTTTTTCCCTTTTAATATAAAGATGCCTGGAATCATCAAATGCTTTCCGAAATAGGCAGTTGGGAATAAGAAAAGGAGAGCAATCTTAGGTACGCCACGAACCACCAGAAAATGAAGTTCTTTGTTTGTGGCATCTGCTTCCGGACACATACGGAAACCACCGCCTTCATAAGGAAGGTTCATGGCAACAATCAAATATACTTTTTTATAATGAAGTTTTTTGAAATCGTCAATTTCGATATCCATATCACATGGGTGAAAACCGAAAAGACTGCGAACTGCTGCGTAGGCATATACCAGATTTCCCAAGTGAATTTTGTTCAATATTTTTTTCAGACGGGAGGTGGCTACTTTTTCGCATACGGCAGCGTCATATCCAATCCCGGAACTGATGCCAAAATGACTGATTCCCTGATTGGTTTTCAGCGTACCGATGTCAATGGTGGAAGCCGGTTTGTCTGATAAAATGTTTTCAAGCGCAATAATTGGATCTGTTGGAAGACCGAGACCGCGAGCAAAATCGTTGCCGGAGCCAACCGGAATATAGCCAATCGTGTAGGTTCCATCCATAGGAAGACCTGTCAAAACTTCGTTAACTGTTCCGTCACCACCAATGATTACCAGTGTCTGATTCTGAATTTTGTTATATAATCCCTTTGCTAACGAAGTACCATGTCCCGTATGCTGTGTGAAATACACTTTGTAGGGAATATCTTTCTCGATAAGTGTTTTTTCCGTCTGTTCCCACACTTCCATCCCCTTACCGGAACGGGAAACAGGATTTACAATAAAATAGTACATAATGATTTCCTCCTTTTTTGATTTTAACAGTAAAAACAGGTTGTTGCAAGAAAACTTTGCATTGTTTTGAAGAAACGTTTTTGTAGTTCGGTGATATATAATTTCTTGAGAAATCAATCATCAGGTGATACAATGGAACAAAATCATAAAATTCGTTACAGGAGGAAATGCGTATGGGAATGAACAATACACCGGCAGCAGAGAGAATACATATTGGTATTTTTGGAAGACGTAACGCAGGAAAATCCAGTTTGATAAATGCTATGACAGGGCAGAATCTGTCAATTGTTTCGGATGTACAGGGGACAACGACAGACCCGGTACAAAAGTCGATGGAACTTTTGCCATTGGGTCCAGTGGTATTGATTGATACACCTGGAATCGATGATGAGGGAGAATTGGGAGCGCTTCGTGTAGCGCGCAGTTACCAGATGTTAAATAAAACTGATATTGGAATTTTAGTGCTTGATATCTGTATGGGATTGACACAAGAAGATAGAAAGCTGTTGGAAAGAATCAAACAGAAACAGATTCCTTGTCTGGTAGTGTTGAATCAGGCGGATCGTCTGGAGGCATCTGCAGGGTTAGATGCAGTATTCCAG
>JAXJUX010000178.1:0-1757 GCA_036308845.1 Ruminococcus sp. | reverse complement strand
TACTTTTGCTCTGTCGTAAGATCTGGAAGCAACCGCATATGCTTCCACACCGTCTAATTTCTGAATGGTGGACGCCATTGTTCTGGCGATGCCACCTGGTCCTAAAATTGAAAATTTCATAGTTGTAACCCTCCCTGTTATTTTGCAGTTATCACTCTGTACTTCTTATGTTCATCCACACTCTCATCTCATTTTCCCCTCGATTTGCCCATGCAAAATAAGGAATCATGGTGAGTTTTGCCTCTTCATATATTTGTTTTTTATAAGCCTGATACAAACCACTAACAAAAGATTGTGGAATCTGCTTTTCGGCAGCCAAGTTCAAGCAATACATTGATTTTCCCTGTATCTGCATTTTACTGATCTGTGATGTGCCGGCTGCATCTGCACACAACCGATATAAATGCAAGTTTGTTCCATTGTCCACTTCTTCCGCACAATACACAAGTGGACCTCTCATAACAGCAACTTTTCCATAGGATTCACGTACTCTGTAATCTGCCTGATATAGTTTTACTTCCATCGGGAAATTCAGTTTTATGTAATCACCCGGTATCCATTCACCGGATACATATACATAACCATTTTCTTCTTTTCGTAATTTTTTCTCGTACGCGTCTTTTGGGGATTCAGCACATTTTTGCCAATCTCCCACTGAGCATATTTTATTCTCACTAGATAGACAATTTTCCAAGCTCATGTTCCATGCATCATCCGCACACCATCCCGGAATTCGCATTCCCAATTCCATAGAAACCGGTTCTCTTCCTGTATAAGCAATGGTAACCTTTCCATCCCATGGAAATCCTGAAGTCACTGTAAATTCCGCCTCTTTTCCATCCACTATCTTGCGGATCACACCGCTGATGTACAGATGCATATACAGCGAATTTTCGTCTTCTGTGTATGCATAAGAAGGAATAGAACTAATCAGCCTTGCAAGATTCGGTGGGCAGCACGCACAGCCAAACCATTTCTGGCGCACTGGTTTCACATGTTCCTTTCTGGCATCTTTATGACACGCCTCTGGAAGCACCTCCAGCGGATTTACATAGAAGAAACTCTTTCCATCCAACGCCATCCCTGCCAGCACAGTATTGTAAAGTGCCTGTTCCATCACATCTGCATACTCTGCTTTCCGCTCAATTTCCAGCATACGTCTCGCCCAAAACATCAAACCAATCGATGCACAGGTTTCTGCATACGCCAGATCGTTCGGCAAATCGAACGGATAGGAAAATGCCTCTCCATGGCAGGTTCCGCCAATAGCGCCTGTAATATACATTTTTTCATGAACGGCACTGTGCCATAACTGTTTGCAGGCGTCCCAAAGCGTTTCATCCCCCGTTTCCCTTGCCACGTCTGCCATACCAGAATACAGATACATGGCACGAACCGCATGTCCTACCGCTTCATCCTGTTCACGCACCGGACGATGTGCCTGCAAATATTCCTTATCTCCATAACGGAATCCTCGATCATTTTGTTCCAAATCAAAATACACTGGTTCCTGACCTCTCTGATTCACAAAGAAACGGCTCAATTCCAGATACCGTTTTTCTCCTGTCACCTCATACAGACGCACCAGAGCCATTTCCGCAATTTCATGCCCCGGATATCCTTTGCACTTTCCTTCTCCCAGGCCAAAATATCCATCGATGTAATCAGCAAATCGAATGACAGCTTTCAGCAATTTATCTTTTCCCGTAGCCTGATAATACGCCACCGCACCTTCCGTCAAATGTCCGAAACAATAC
>JAXJUX010000177.1:0-2461 GCA_036308845.1 Ruminococcus sp. | reverse complement strand
GTGTTCAGGATGCGAAAGAAAATAAGGGAGGACAAGGCGGTGAACTGATCCCCAAAAGGGGAAGATGGGGAATAATGCCGCCTAAGATGGCAAGTGTTGCTTCATCTTCTCGATTTTGTTATTTAGCTTTAAGAGATGGAACAGATATATTGATTCCAAATAGGTCACTCATCAAAGTGGATGTGGAATTTGAAAAGGAATGTAAAATATTTGATGATGGGCCGACAGCACCACAATTAGATGCTTACATAAATGACTCTGCATGTGATTATTATATTGAAGCAAAATGTCATGAGATTTTCGATAGTCACAAAATAGAATTTAAGAATAAATATTGGGACATTTTCGAAAGGGACAAATCGTTCCATGGTGCATTAACCAAAGTTATTAAAAAGAAAGATACGTTTGAATTGCCAAAAGAACTGTTTGGAATAACTGAAAATCATTTGAGATTTGATGTGAAACAATTTATTTGCCATTTACTGGGAATTGCACATCAATCAAAGGGAAAATGTGCAGAATTAATCTATTTATTTTTTAAACCAAAATGCAATCAGGCAAATGTTTCGACTCAAATAGATGAAATCTTTGATGAGTTGCAGCGAGAAATAGAAGCTATTTTCAACAGTTCACTGATTAAGGATTTCTGTGAGAATCATCAGATAAAATTAAATGTAATCATACAAAATAGTGATGTAATGCAAAAACTTAATAATGATAATTTTCAGAAATTATATCCGAATAAGTAAAGGAAAAGGTCGCCTCAGATGCGACCTTTTCTCTTCTGTCTTATGCTATAGTTGTATCAATCAGAAACAAAGGGAGTAATCAAAAGCGGATTCAATCAGATAAATAGAATTTATATACTATTTCTTTTGAACATGTTAATATATAAGAGTGAGGTTGAGTAATATGAAAATATTTGTTGATGCCGATGCGTGCCCAGTAGTTCGCATCGTAGAAAAAATAGCTAAGAAATATGAAATACCATGCATCCTTCTATGTGATACCAACCATGTACTCAGTTCAGATTACAGTGAAGTAGTGATTGTCGGCGCGAGGGCAGATGCTGTGGATTTTAAACTGATTTCACTGCTTTCAAAAGGGGACATATGTGTCTCTCAGGATTATGGTGTTGCAGCTATGGCGCTTGGAAAAGGATGCTATGCGATTCATCAGAGTGGGAAATGGTATACAAACGAAAATATTGATCAGATGCTGATGGAACGTCATCTGGCTAAAAAGGCAAGACGAGCCACCAAGAAACATCATCTGAAAGGACCGGCAAAAAGAACACCGGAAGATAATCTAAGATTCGAGGAGTCATTTGAGAAAATGATTCGGAAAGCGATGGGGTAAGAGAATGAAAACGTATACATATGTTTCAGAAGGCAAATTTGAGTTAATGGAAAAACCAAAACCAGTGCTTATGCATGAACGAGACGCCATTGTAAAGGTAACACTTGCCAGTATTTGCTCGAGTGATTTGCACATCAAACATGGAAGTGTGCCACGTGCAGTTCCTGGTATCACCGTTGGGCATGAGATGGTAGGCATTGTCGAAGAAGTTGGTAATGCAGTGACACATGTGAAACCGGGAGACCGCGTAACTGTAAATGTGGAGACATTTTGTGGCGAATGTTTTTTCTGCAAAAAAAGATATGTAAATAACTGCACGGACGAAAATGGTGGTTGGGCACTGGGCTGCCGTATCGATGGCGGTCAGGCTGAATACGTACGTGTACCATTTGCAGATCAGGGTCTAAATAAGATTCCGGATGGTGTTACGGATAGACAGGCATTGTTAGTGGGCGATGTTCTCGCTACAGGATTTTGGGCAGCACGTATTTCTGAGATTACAGAGAAAGATACTGTTCTGATTATCGGAGCTGGTCCTACAGGCATTTGTACGTTGCTTTGCGTTATGCTGAAAAATCCAAAGCGTATTATTATGTGCGAAAAGGATGAAAATCGCATTCGTTTCATCAAGGAGCATTATCCAGATGTACTTACAGTACAACCGGAGGAGTGCAAAGACTTTGTTCGAGATAACAGCGATCATGGCGGGGCTGATGTAGTCCTTGAAGTAGCAGGAGCAAAATCTACATTCCGTTTGGCATGGGAATGTGCGAGACCAAATGCAATCGTGACTGTAGTTGCGCTTTATGACAAAGCACAGACTTTGCCGCTTCCAAATATGTATGGAAAAAATCTTACATTTAAAACTGGTGGTGTAGATGGTTGTGACTGCGAAGAAACATTGAAATTGATTGCGGAAGGAAAGATTAACACGGAACCACTCATTACGCATACGTATCCATTGGATAGAATTGAAGAAGCGTATGATCTCTTTGAAAATAAGAGAGATGGAGTGATAAAGGTGGCGGTAGAATGTTGATATCTGTACTATATGCCAATTTTATGTTAAACGCTATGTGAAATATTAGAAAAGGATGAAATT
>JAXJUX010000176.1:0-2290 GCA_036308845.1 Ruminococcus sp. | reverse complement strand
ATTTTGGTACGGCAATATCGATCCTACTGAATACGACACTTCTTCCTGCAAGGAGCACAAGAAGCTGCAGGCGTTGATCTGCAGGAATGAAGAAAAACTCAAAGCCACCATGACAGATGACCAAAAGGAGTTGTTTGAGAAATACACGGATTGCTTGCGAGAGCATCAGATCATCACAGATTGCCTGATCTTCCAGAACGGCTTTAAGCTGGGTGCCAGGATGATGCTGGAAGTCATGCAGGAAAACTAAATCTATCTCTAAAAAAGGAAAATGAGTATCGCCCACGGGATAATCCTACGGGCGATACTCATTTTATAGTCTTTGCTTCCAAAATCATTTCCTCTAATTTTTTAGCGGCAATACTTAAGGAGGTTCCTGTACGTTTTACAAGGCAAATACTTCTTGTTGGGATCGTTTCTTCAAGATGTAAAATGTGGACGGAGTTGGCGTCTTTTACATTTTCCAAAAACTTCATAGGAACAAAACCAATGCCAAGATCATGCATTACCAAAGGCATAATCTGGTCTGCCGTTGCGGCTTCAACACTTGGGGAAAAGACAACCCCATTTTGTTTGAAGAACTCTGAATAAAAATCGAATGTTTTTGTCTGCTCTCCCAAACAAATAAGTGGATACTCAGCAAGCTCTGAAAGTGTAAGCTGTTTTTTTTCAAGAAAAGAAAATGCTGTGCCACAGATTGCAACCTCTTGAATGTTTTTGATCGGGGTGCTTTTCAAAGAATCAGAGCAATCCAATGGAGTTGTTACAACAGCAACATCTACCAGACCATTTTTAAGTGCATTCAATGCTTGGGGGGTAGAATGGTTGGAGACACGAATACGAATGCCTGGATATAACTGTCGATATTCTTTCAAAATTGGAAGTAGCAGACAACGAAGTGCCAGCTCACTTGCACCGATCGTGACGATTCCCTGTTGCATTGTTTTCTTCAATGCAACTTCTTCTTCACCTGCTTCGATATGCTCAATAGCAATTCGTATATGCTCAAATAGTTTTTCTCCCTCTGGTGTAAGCCGTACTCCTTGCCTGGAACGAATAAATAGCACACAATCCAGTTCTTTTTCCAGATTTTTGATTGTTCTTGTAACATTGGGCTGATTACTCAGCAGAATAGTCGCTGCTTGTGTAATGCTACGATATTTTGCAACATAATAGAAGATACGATAGTGGTCATAACTTATATTCATATTCTCCTCCATATATGTCAAACTGATATGAATTACATTCAAAACATACATTTTACACATGATTATAGGACTATTATAATAACATGGATGTAAAAAATCAAGTTGTGGATGTTTATTGGAGGAGGAAAATATGTTGTTTGTAAATTTAATGATAGGTGCATTCTGTTGTGCGGTTGGTACAAGGTTTGTACATCATATTCGCAAAAAAAGTTTCGCAGATTATTGTGAAAGATTTACACTTATCACATTTGGTATAGGTTTTATCCTTGGCTTGATTTGGCAAAGCTACTTAGGGAACACTTGGACAACGATTCTTTGCTGCACTGGTGCGTACCTTACCTATGTGACATTGGTATTTACGTGGCCTGCAAAACCCTCTATGCAGAACATGGAGGTGATAGAACATGATTAAAGATTTAACGGTTGGAAAGCCAGAAAAAGTTATGTGGAGATTCTGTATTCCTCTCTTTGGCAGTGTGATTTTTCAACAGTTCTATAATCTTGCAGATAGTTTTGTGGCAGGAAAATTTATCGGCGAAAATGCCCTTGCATCCGTTGGTAACAGCTATGAAATTACGCTTATTTTTATAGCCTTTGCGTTTGGTTGTAACATCGGGTGTTCGGTAATCGTATCACAATTTTTTGGAGCCAAAAATTATGTCGAAATGAAAACGGCAGTATATACTGCAATGATTACAAGTGCAGTCGTGTGTACAGTCTTAATGTGTTTGGGAATTGGCTTCTGTGACACTCTGCTTCACATGATACGTACACCGGAAGAACTGTTTGCAGACTCCAAACTCTACCTGGATATTTACATTTGGGGACTTCCATTTGTATTCTTTTATAATATTGCGACAGGCATTTTCTCTGCTTTAGGTGATTCTAAAACACCCTTTTATTTCTTAGCTGCTTCATCAACAGCTAATGTAGCAGTTGATATTTTATTTGTAACTGCGTTTAATATGGGAGTTGCTGGTGTCGCATGGGCTACATTCTTATGCCAGGGCATTAGTTGTTTGCTTGCCGTTTCCGTAGTGTTCCTGAGACTGAGAAAAATTCACGCAGACGGAAGAATCAGT
>JAXJUX010000175.1:0-6203 GCA_036308845.1 Ruminococcus sp. | reverse complement strand
GGATTTATCGTAGCTCTGACAGGAGAAATCATGACAATGCCAGGACTTCCAAAAGTTCCAGCAGCAGAAAAGATCGACGTTGATGAAACAGGTAAGATCACAGGTCTGTTCTAATATTACTTTGAATGATTCAGTTCCAAACTGATTTCATTTTATACAAGGCAACCACACCGAAAAGCGCTGAATGGCACAAATATGTGCCTTCAGCGCTTTTCTCTTTTCTACTATGTATTTATTTGTTTTCGTAGTCTTTTGTAATTTTCTTTACAATTCCCATGCAGGCAAGCATTGCAATCAGGTTCGGCAGTACCATCAAACCATTAAACATATCAGACATATTCCAAACCAGATCAACTTTCAATGTAGAACCAATCACAACACAGATTACCACGATTACCGCATATACTTTTACCATTTTTTCACCAAACAGGTAACGTACATTTACTTCACCGAAATAATACCATCCTACGATTGTTGTAAATGCAAAGAACAACATACAGAATGCAATGAAGACTTTACCAAAGGAGCCAAATCCCACATCAAATGCGCTCTGTGCCAGTTCGGAACCTGTCAGTCCATTTCCAAGAACACCTGTAGATAAAATAACCAGTGCTGTCATTGTCAGAATGATAAAGGTATCGATGAACACACCCATCATAGCGATGATACCCTGTTCGCTTGGATGTTTTACATCTGCTGTCGCATGTGCGTGTGGTGTGGAACCCATACCGGCTTCGTTGGAAAACAGACCACGTGCAACACCGTAACGCATTGCTTTCTGAACAGTTACACCAAGTGCACCACCCATGATTGCATTTGGATTAAATGCTCCAACAAAAATACTTTTAAATGCTTCTACAAGACCGCTTGGATTCATGATCAAAATAATCAGACATCCGATTACATACAAAACTGCCATCAAAGGAACAATTTTTTCTGTAAAACGAGCAATACGTTTGATACCGCCAATAAAAATGATACCTGCTACGATTGCTACAAAAATACCAAGAAACAGAGGATTTACGTTAAACGCATTCTGGAAGGAAACTCCGATAGAGTTTGACTGTACCATATTTCCCATAAATCCCAGTGCAAGGATAATTGCTACGGAGAAGAATGTTGCCAGGAAAGAACCAAATTTTCCTTTGAATACATGTTTGATGTAATAAACTGGTCCACCAACAACGGTTCCGTCTTTTACTTCTTTTGTATGCTGTGCCATAACTGCTTCAGCATAAATAGTTGCCATTCCAAAGAATGCACTTACCCACATCCAGAAAATAGAACCTGGTCCACCAGAAGCAATCGCTGTTGCTGCTCCAGCAATGTTACCGGTTCCAACCTGTGCTGCGATTGCTGTTGTCAGTGCCTGGAAGGAACTCAATCCATTTCCGCCATTTTCTCCATGGAGTGAGAAGTTACCAAATAAAGCTTTCATTCCTTCTTTGAACTTGCGCACCTGAATGAATTTTAACTGAAAGGTATAAATAATACCTGTACCCAACAACAAAACCAACAGGGAATAATCCCATAAAATTGTGTTGAGAAATGCAACTACGTTTTCTACTGCCTGTAATACCGTTTCCATTTTGTTTTCCTCTTTTCATGTCATTTTCGTAATGTCAAATGCAAACTCTAACGCTGAGGGCTGTATCGTATGATGTATAAAAGAATCTAAAACCAAAAAAGGTTCAGGAGAATTATCCCGAACCTGAATCATACGAAAGCAAACCAAAAAGATACACTTTTTAGTCTATATCATATCTTCACTGTCCTTTTGCCTGAGAGATTCGCGAAATATTATCGTTCACTTTCACCTTCGGCACCCACTTAAGGGATTCTCCAGCGTGTCATCCAGTTACAGTCTCACTTTTTTCACAAGTACCTGAGAGTATTACTCCTTCGGCGAGCACAAAGCTTACTTTCCTGCAACCTTCCTATGACCCATATGCAATTGCAGTCCTCATTATAGCGACATATGTCCGTCATGTCAATACTAATTTCACGAATTGTGTCAGAAAAATGCAGAAATATAAAAAGCCGCCAGGATGAGTCTTGAAATGACCCATCCTGGCGGCGGTTTCGCATATAACTTTAATACTTAAATCTGTTCAATAAATTTCATGAACGCTGCGCGTCCTTCTTCTGTGCATTTGTATACACCAGCGTGTTCCAGAACCTGAGCGAATACAACACCGATTTCTTTTTTCAGAATATCTTCTACATTTTCTGCTGTAAATGTGTATTTTGCTTTCAGTTCGTCAACCCAGTCTGCATGTTTTTCCAGTTCAGCATCTGCGCGAAGATCTGCACCTTCTACGATTGCTTTGCAAAGTCCCTGGATTTCACCTTTCAGACGTGCTGGCAATACAGCAAGACCCATAACTTCGATCAGACCAATGTTTTCTTTCTTGATGTGGTGCAGTTCTGCATGTGGATGGTATACGCCCATTGGATGTTCTTCTGTTGTGATGTTGTTACGAAGAACAAGGTCCATTTCAAACATATCGCCACGTTTTCTTGCGATTGGTGTGATTGTGTTGTGTGGTTCGCCATCTGTTTCAGCGAAGATGAATGCATCTGCGTCTGTGTAACCTCTCCAGTTCAACAGAATCTTGTCAGCCAGTTCGATCAGACGATCTGTGTCTGGTCCACTGATACGAATAACAGACATAGGCCATTTTACGATACCAGCTTTTACATCTTCAAATCCAGCAAAAGAAACTTCTTTTTCGATTGGTGCTTTTGCCATAGCAAATGTATAATGTCCACCCTGGAAGTGGTCATGGCTCAAAATAGAACCGCCAACGATTGGAAGGTCAGCGTTGGAACCTACGAAGTAGTGTGGGAACTGTTTTACAAAATCAAATAATTTTGCAAATGTAGCACGTTCAATCTTCATTGGTACATGCTGAGAGTTAAATACGATGCAATGTTCATTGTAGTATACATATGGAGAATACTGGAATCCCCACTGGCTGTTGTTGATTGTCACAGGGATGATTCTGTGATTCTGTCTTGCAGGATGATTCAGACGTCCAGCGTATCCTTCATTTTCTACACACAGCAGACATTTTGGATAAGATGTCTGTTTTGCAAGTTTTGCTGCAGCGATTGCTTTTGGATCTTTTTCCGGTTTGGACAGGTTGATGGTAATGTCCAGATCACCGTAAGATGTTGGAGCAACCCATTTCATATCTTTTGCGATACGATAACGGCGGATATAGTCTGTATCCTGGCTGAATTTGTAATGGTTGTCTGTAGCTTTTACAGGATCTTCTTTGTATGTATCCCAGAATTTTTTGATAACGTTGCTTGGTCTGTCAACCATCAGGCTCATTACTTTTGTATCAAACAGGTCACGGTAACCTACGCTGTTTTCTTCCAAAATGCCCTGTTCGTAAGCGTATGTACAAATGTTGTACAGAACTGTTTCCAATTCGTCGATTACGCTCTTGTCGCTTCCGTCAAAGTCCAGAATCTGCTGTAATGCATCGTCATCGATGACATCCATTTTTAAAAGTTCCAATACTTTGTTTGTTACATAACGTTTGTCTTCTGCTTCTACCAATCCAGTAGCTAAACCATACTGTACCAGTTTTACAATGTTTTCCTGAATCATTGTGCTCTCCACCTTTCTATTTTTTCAATACAACCGTTCCGTATGCACCAATTGTTCCGTCATATTCGCCCATGAAAATGGAATATTCAAAAACAGGAAGGTTCATCTCTACTGGCTGTCTATTGAAGTTCTGAATGAAAATGTATTCTGTATCAGCAGCCTTACGAGTGGAAACTTCTACTCCTTCCGGAATGTGTTTGATCACACGTTCAATGCCTGCTTCTTTCACGATTTTGCGATACAGTTCATCATAGAAACTCTGTTCAAAGTCCGCACATACATAATATGCCTGGCCTTTGCCAAAGGTATTTCTTGTCAATGCAGGCATACCTGCATAGAAGTCATCCGCATATGTCATTAATGCTTCTGCTGTAGATAATTTTACCAAATCACAGAGGTTTGTACAAGTATAGCTCTTCGTTAAATTCATATCATTTCCGGCTACCGGAACTGCTGCATTCTGTTCCCAATCATACAGACCATCGATTTCCATACTGCGAAGTCCCATCACATCCATCAGACCGTATGGTGTTCCATTCAGGAAGCAAAGATCTGTTTCATCTACGATACCAGACCAGTATGTCATAATGAATTTTCCGCCATTTTCTACGAATCTGCGTACTTTTTCTTCATATCCGGCACGGAACATATATAACATCGGAGCAGCAACAATTTCATAACCATCCAGATCCTGTTCCATATCGATCAGATCCACATCCAGACCCAGTTTACGGAATGCATAATAGGATTTTTCTACTGTTTCTTTATAGAATAAGCCTTTGTTTCTTGGTCCCTGTGCATCTTCCATCGCCCAGCGGCTTTCCATATCATACATAACAGCCACTTTTGCTTTGTTACAGGAAGTTGTCAATTCCTGCAATTCTTCCAGAGATGCCCCTACCTGCGTTATTTCTTTGAATACACGAGTATCATCGCCACCATAATGATCGATCACCGCACCATGGAATTTTTCTGAGGATCCACGGCTCTGTCTCAACTGGAAATACAACACACTGTTAGAACCATGTGCAATTGCCTGCATAGATGCTGCATGCAATAAACCTGGTTTTTTCAGTTTGCTCACACCCTGCCAGTTTGGAGCGGATGGACAGTTTTCCATCAAAATAAATGGTTTTTTCTGAATACTTCTCATGATGTCATGCTGCATACCACAATCCATAGCAATCAAATGATCTGGTTTCTTATGCCACAATGGATAAGTATCCCAGGATACGAAATCAATCACATCTGCAAATTTATAATAGTTCAGACCTTTGAAATCATACATCATGTTAATGGTTGTTGGCTTGTCAGAACCACCGTCACGGATTGCCTGAATTTCATGTTTTACAAAATCTACCGTACGGTCTGTGACAAAACGTTTCCAATCCAGATTTAATCCATGAAGGGAAGTTTCTCCAATCGGAGATGGACTTTCAATCTGATCAAAACTCGTGTATCTGTGGCTCCAGAATGTTGTCGCCCAGGCAATATTTAATGCTTCAATATCTTTGTATTTGTTCTGTACCCATTTGCGGAATTCTGCCTGACACAATGGACAGTGACATTCTCCGCCGTATTCATTAGAAATATGCCATGCGATCACGCCTGGATGATTGCCAAAGCGTTTTGCAAGTTCCATGTTCATGATTCTTGTTTTTTCACGATATACCGGTGAGGTATAGCAATGATTGTGACGCAGTCCATATAACTGTCTGCGACGTGCCCCATCTACACGAAGCACTTCCTCGTACTTGTCTGCCATCCATTTTGGACGAGCACCTGTAGGTGTTGCAAGAATGGTGGAAATACCATTTTCATACAAACGGTTAATAATTTTTTCCATCCATTCAAATTGAAAAACACCTTCTTCTGGTTCCAACATGGACCAGGAAAAAATACCCAATGATACTTCATTGATATGTGCCTTTTTAAAATATTCTATATCTTTTTCTAAGATTTCTGGCATATGAAGCCACTGTTCCGGGTTATAATCGCCGCCATGCAGCATTTTGCCAAAATTAACTTCTCTACTCAATATAAAACCCCTCCTTGGCATCAATTTATAAAGTTACCAAAATCTGCAATGAGACATTGCAGATTTTGGCTGTATAATTACTTAGATTCCTTTAAATGTAAATGTAAATTCCATTTTTTCTTCTGGTTTAATCAGATACTGTGGAAGTGTTGGAGCTCCCCAGCTATCGTCTCCACCGATACCCATCTGCTGTTTGGATACACGTACTACTGTGTAGTGTACCTGTGGCAGTTCGTATGGATGCATTGCATTTTCCATTTCATGAGGTGTGTATGGAAGCGCTGAGAAATTGATTTCATCACCACTAAACATCATACCACGGCCTTTTCTATCGGTTACAGTTGCCCAACGAACACCCAATTTATTTCCGCATTCCTGTGGAACCAGATATTCAGCTACGTTATCAGCAACTTTATTTTTGTAGATACCCAGTTTAGCACCCTGGCAACGGTCAGTATATGTTTCAGCAGGTCCCATTCCATACCATGTTACGTTGTCATAATCTGCATCGAATTTGAACATTACACCAAATTCAGGCATATC
>JAXJUX010000174.1:0-21130 GCA_036308845.1 Ruminococcus sp. | reverse complement strand
TTCAAGGGTCATTATCAGTAAGGTTGTACCTCTTGGAGGAGAACAGATCAACCAGGATATTGTAACAAACATCAGACGAAGAAATAATTTTGTTGTCAGTCTGAGAACAGCAGAACGTTTGAAACTTGCACTTGCGGATGCAAAACAAGAAAAAAAGGTTGCAAGAAAAATTGTTGGAATAGATGGTGTTTCAGGACTTCCAAGAGAAAAAATCATAACTTCAAATACGATCAATGAAGCAATTTTAGATTCTGTGAAGGGGATTTCAGATGAAATTAAGATTTTCCTGGAAAGAACTCCGCCACAGATTCATAAAGCTATTTTGGAAAATGGAATTTATTTGACTGGTGGAAGCACACGTATTCCTAATATTGAGCGAGTTTTATCTGCACAGATCGGATGTCCGATTTTGCTTTCCGAATATTATGATTTGTGTACCGTGTACGGTTTAAAAGAGTTTGTGAATCATGATGTGCTGCATCACTGGGCATTTACGCCAAAAAATCGTAAAAGATAAGGAGACCATATGAAAAAAAAATCTGGTAAAAAGTTAAAATCAAAACATTTGATTACGATTATGACAATTTTATGTGTGGGTCTGGCAGCATTGTCTTTTTCTTCTCAGGGTGTATTTTCACCAGTCAGAAGCGGTCTGGGTTATATTGTTGTACCATTTCAGAATGGAATCAATGTAGTCGGAGATTGGTTGACAGATCATAAATACAGTCTTCAGGAAAGAGAAGAACTGGTAAAAGAAAATGAGGAACTGAAACAGAAAGTAAATGAACTTACAGAAAAAAACACTTTACTGGTGCAGGAGCAGGAAGAAGCAAAGCGTTTGCGTGCTTTATATGAACTGGATCTGGAATATTCCGAGTACGAAAAGGTTGCTGCTCAGGTAATTGGAAAAGATACAGGTAACTGGTACAGTACTTTTGTTATCAACAGAGGAACTGATGACGGTATCGAGGTAGATATGAACGTGATCGCAGACGGTGGATTGGTCGGTATTGTTACTGCTACAGGTTCTCACTGGGCGCAGGTTCGTTCAATCATTGACGATAGCAGCAATGTCAGTGCTACAATCACCTCTATTTCACAAAACTGTATGGTAACCGGAGATCTTCAGATGATGGACGAAGGGAAAATTCGTTTTATTCAGTTGACAGATAAAGAAAATCTGGTGCAGGAAGGAGACAAAATTGTTACATCTTCCGTCAGCAGCAAATTCTTGAAAGGTATTTTGATCGGTTATGTGAGTGAAATTGAAGATGATGCAAATAATCTGACCAAAAACGGAACAATCATTCCTGCAGTAAATTTTGACGATATTCAGGAAGTTTTGGTCATTAAACAGTTAAAACAACAGGCCACCGAGGAAGGAGATGCCCAATGAGACGGAAATTGACTCTGGCAGTTTTGATACTGCTCACATTTATCTTACAGGGAACTGTTTTTCAGAGTCTGTCCATTGCATCGATTTCTCCAAATCTTCTTTTGATTCTGACGGTTACGTTCGGGTTCATGAGGGGAAAGAAAGAAGGTATGTTTGTAGGATTTTTCTGTGGAATATTGATTGATATTTTCTATGGAGATCTGATTGGGTTTTATGCCTTAATTTACATGTATATTGGATATTTCAATGGCTTCCTGTACAAGATATTTTTTGATGAAGATTTAAAAGTTCCGATGGCGTTGGTTGCTGTAAGCGATATTGTATATGGACTTATCGTTTATGGATTGCAGTTTATGCTGAGAGGACGAGTGGATATTTTCAGTTATATTCAGCATATTATCATACCTGAGATGGTATATACTGTTTTTATTACTGGTATTACATACCGTCTGTTGTATCGACTGAACCGATGGCTTACAAATAGCGAATGGGAGGGACCACGTTTACCATAATGAAAAAAATAAAGAAATTTTTAAATAAATTTGCAATTCCCAGAACATGGGTACTTACGTTCGTATTTTTGGTTTTATCCTGTATATTAGTACATCGTCTGTTTCAATTACAGATTATCAATGGACAAAAATATGCAGATAACTTTAGTATCATGACAACAAAGACCAGAGATGTAAAAAGCACTCGTGGTAATATTTATGATAGAAATGGAAATGTGCTTGCATACAACCAGTTATCATATTCTGTTATTTTGGAGGATAATGGTACATATGACACTACCAGAGAAAAAAATCTTTCTTTGAATGGTGACATTTATGAAATTATCAATATTATAGAAACATATGGTGACGAAATAGATACAAATTTCTATGTGAGTATTGATGAAAATGGAGAGTATGTATATGATGTTTCTGGTGTTTCTCTTTCGCGTTTTAAAGCAGATGTATATGGACGAGCTTATATTGATGATATGAAAGAGGAAGAAGCAGAAGCGACGCCTGACGAAATGATAGAAGATCTTCTGGTGAATTTTGGCTTGATCAATGAGAAAAAACCATATACAGAAAAAGAATTAACCGAAGCGGGTCTTCCGATTACCCTGACAAAAGAAGAACAACTGAAAATCATCAGTGTTCGTTATGCATTGTTTACAACAAGTTTTAGAAAATATATGCCGGTAACGATTGCTACAGATGTATGTGAAGAAACAGTTGCGGCTATATTGGAGAAACAAAGTGAGCTTCAGGGCGTAGATATCCAGGAAGATTCTATTCGTGTGTATGATGAAAGTGAATATTTTGCATCTATTATTGGATATACGGGTAAGATTTCAGCAGAAGAATTGGCTCAGCTGACCACGGATTATCCGGATGCTGATTATTCTACCACATCCATCGTTGGTAAATCCGGAATTGAAAAAGTAATGGAAGCTGAACTTCAGGGACGAGATGGTTCAGAGACGGTGTATGTAGATAATCTGGGTAAGGTATTGGAAATCGATGATGAGTCCAGAGTGGAGCCGGAAAGTGGAAATGATGTATATCTAACTATCGACAAAGAACTGCAGATTGCATGTTATCAGATTCTGGAACAGAAAATTGCAGGTATTGTTGCAAGTAATATCAGGGATATCAAAACATTTAATGCAGATGAGAGTACAGATGCATCCAATATCCCAATTCCAATTTATGATGTATATTATGCTTTGATCAATAACTCTGTCATTAACATCAACCACTTTTCGCAGGAAGATGCAACTGAGACAGAAAAGAAAATTTATCAGGTATTTGTAAGAAAACAGGCAGAAGTATTTGAGGCAATAAATAAAGAATTGACTGGCTCAGATCCGGTTTCCTATGCAGAACTTTCCGAAGAAATGCAGGGCTACGTCAGTTATATCGTTAATGAGCTGCTGATGGATAAGACAGGAATTCTTTCCGAAACCGCAATTGATAAAAATGACAGTACTTATAAAGCGTGGACAAAAGAAGAATCCATCAGTTTACAGGAATATTTAACTTATGCAGCGAGTCAGAACTGGATCGATATCTCACAGATTTCTGATAAAAGTACGTATTTGGATTCGAAAGAAGTTTATCAGGATTTGTCAGCGTACATTGCCGATTATCTTCAGACAGATACTGATTTTGCAAAAATGTTATACAAATATATGTTGCTGGATGATGAAATTTCTGGTACGGATTTGTGCCTGATTTTATACGACCAGGGAATCCTGTCAAAAGAAGATGGCGTTTATGAAAGCTTTGTATCAGGGAAAGTAAAACCTATCGATTTGATGATGAGTAAGATTTCCAACCTCGAAATTACGCCTGCTCAGTTGGCACTGGACCCATGTTCCGGTTCTATCGTAGTCGTAGATCCGAACACAGGAGAAACGCTTGCTTGTGTATCCTATCCTGGATATGACAATAATCGACTGGCAAATAACATGGATGTTGCTTATTATCGAAAACTCAGCAGCGATTTATCTACACCATTTTATAATAAGGCAACGCAGGAAAAAACAGCGCCAGGTTCCACATTTAAACCAATTGCAGCAATTGCAGGTTTAAATGAAAATTATATTGATGACAGCACATTCTTTTATTGTGACGGTACATTTGATACCATTGAAGCAGAAAAATTGAACTGCTGGTTATTGTCCGGTCACGGATATCTTTCTGTACGTGATGCAATCAAAAACTCCTGTAACGTTTTCTTTAGTGAGATGGCATATACAATGGGCTTGGATTCCGAAGGGAATTACAGTAGTAATACAGCATTACAGGTATTAACAAAATATGCAGAATTGTTTAATATGGATAAGAAATCCGGGTTGGAGATTTCAGAAACCTCTGCACAGATTTCCAATCAGTACCCGATTCCATCTTCTATCGGACAGGGTACTCATAACTATACAACTTCTCAGCTTGCTCGTTATGTGGCATCACTGGCGAACAGCGGAAAGAGTTATAATATTTCACTTTTAGATAAAACGACAGATTCTGAAGGGAATTTGATAGAAGATTATACACCAGAATTATTAAGTACAATAGATTTGGATCAATGGATTTGGGATGATGTTCATGCCGGTATGGAAGGCGTTATTCAAAACGATTCCAACAAATGGATTTTCTCCGATTTGGGTGTTTCACTGGCTGGTAAAACCGGTACTGCTCAGCAGCAAAAGAACAGAGCGAACCATGCGTTGTTTATTGGGTATGCACCAGTAGACGAACCTCAAATCGCGATGGCTGTCCGTATTTCCTATGGATATTCATCTACCAACGCGGCGTATGTTGCAAAAGACGTACTGAATTATTACTTTGAATTGCAGGATGAATCTGAAATTCTTACAGGTCAGGCAACCTCCGATGAAGTGTCCAATCAGATTACTGACTAATAGAAAACTGCTAATGTACACAAGAAGATGGATTATAATCAAGCAGGAGGATAGAATATGAGTGAAGTAATCGTCGTAACATCAGGAAAAGGCGGTGTGGGCAAGACTACGACTGCCGCAAATATTGGAACAGGCCTTGCAAATCTTGATAAAAAGGTAGTTCTGGTGGATACCGATATTGGTCTGAGAAATCTGGACGTGGTATTGGGAATGGAAAACCGCATTGTATATAATCTGGTAGATGTAATTGAGGGAAATTGCAGGTTAAAACAGGCTCTGATTAAAGACAGACATAATGCAAATTTGTTCCTTCTTCCATCCGCACAGACCAGAGACAAGTCTTGTGTAAAACCGGAGCAAATGCGTAAATTGTGTAATGAATTAAAACAACAATTTGATTTTATCATATTGGATTGCCCGGCTGGTATTGAGCAGGGATTTAAAAATGCGATTGCTGGAGCTACCAGAGCTTTGGTAGTTACGACTCCAGAGGTTTCTGCCATCCGTGACGCTGACAGGATTATAGGCTTGCTGGAAGCAGAAGATATTAAAGATATTCACCTGATTATCAATCGTCTTCGTATGGATCTGATCAAAAGAGGTGATATGATGTCAGTGGAAGATGTCGTAGATATTTTGGCAGTTCCTTTAATTGGTACATTACCAGATCATGAGGATGTGGTAATTGCTACGAATCAGGGTGAACCTCTGGCTGGGAAATCCAGCATATGCGGACAGGCATATATGAATATGTGCAGACGAATCTTAGGTGAAGATGTTCCATACTTGAATTTAGAACAAAAGAAAGGCTTTTTTGAGCGTTTATTTAAAAAATAGGAGGGACAGGTATGAGATTCTTTGGCAAAACTCGTAATATTAATGCATCAAGTACGATTGCAAAAGACAGACTGAAGCTTTTGGTTGTATCAGACAGAGTATGTTGTTCTCCACAGACCATGTTGATGTTGAAAAATGACCTGATCAAAGCTGCAGGAAAATACTTGCCCATAGATTCCTCCAATGTGACCATTGGTTTTTGTCAGTCACCACCAATTTTGACGGCAAATATTCCAATACGAACAGTACAGGAGGATGAAAAAATAAATACATCTTCAAATTAACAATAAACAAATCGACATAGGGATACAGGTGTTTATTATGATAAAACTCTACAAATTAAAGGACTACAATTTCCGACTGGTTCTCTGGCTTTTGATGATTAGTGGAATAGGAGTCTTGTTGGTAGGAAGTGCAAATGAATCATATCAGTCGAAACAGTTGATTGGGGTAATCCTGGGAGTGGTTGTCATGGTCATTGTTTCTTTGATGGATTACAGCTGGCTTTTGAATTTTTATTGGATCATATATTTTGGTAATATCGTCATGTTACTGTTTGTATATTTTGTAGGTGACAGTTCTGGTGGTGCGACCAGATGGCTGGATCTTGGTTTCGTTCGTTTCCAGCCTACAGAACTTTCCAAGATATTATTGATTATGTTTTTTGCAAAATATCTGATGGTTCATGAAGATGATTTGAATACGTTAAAAACAATTGTGTCATCTATCGTTATTCTGGGAATTCCATTGGTCTTGATCAAAATTCAGCCAGATTTGAAAAATACGATTACCGTAACGGTGGTATTCTGTATTCTTTTGTATATTGCGGGATTGAGCTATAAAATTATTGGTGGAGTTCTGGGTGTTGTAATTCCCGTTTTTGCTATATTGATGTTTCTGATTACACAGACAGATATTGAAATCATAAAAGATTATCAGAAAAACCGTATTATGGCATGGCTGAATCCGGAAGATGAAGAATATAAAGACGATGTAATACAGCAAAACAACTCTATCACAGCCATTGGTTCCGGACAATTGACTGGAAAAGGATTGAATACAAATGAAGTATCATCTGCAAATAAAGGTAATTTTGTATCGCAGATACATACGGACTTCATTTTTGCGGTAGCAGGTGAAGAACTTGGATTCATAGGGAGTGTAGGCATTATTGTATTGTTATTTTTGGTAACAGCAGAGTGTGTTTTGATGGGAAGGCGAGCTAAAGATTTGGCGGGTAAGATATTATGCTGTGGCATAGGTTCTACGGTTGGTATCCAGAGTTTTATCAATATCTGTGTAGCAACTGGTCTGTTTCCAAATACAGGAACACCGCTTCCATTTGTAAGCTACGGTCTTACATCAATTGTGAGCCTTTATATTGGTATGGGGCTTGTGTTAAATGTTGGATTACAAAATAGAAATTACTTAGGAGGAGAAACAAATGAACATCGGATTTATCGCTCACGAATCGAAAAGAAAACTTCTTCAGAACTTTTGCATCGCTTACAGAGGAATTCTAAGTAAACATGAGTTGTATGCAACAGGGACATCAGGTCGATTGATTGAAGATGCAACGAATCTTACCGTTCACAAATTACTGGCAGGTCATGTAGGCGGAGAGCAGCAGATGTGTGCAATGATCGAACAGAATCAAATGGACATGATCATTTTTCTGCGCGGTCCATATGTGGCAAAAAAAGCAGATACAGATGTAAATAAAGTATTTCGTCTGTGTGATACACATACTATTCCTTTGGCTACAAATCTTGCGTCTGCAGAAATGTTAATTAAGTCTTTGGAAAGAGGAGAACTTGACTGGCGTGAAGTCTACAAATAAAAAAACAAATATAAAAACAAATATAAAAAAAATACAAAGAACAATTTTGTTGCTGTCCGTGCTTATTGTGGCATTAGCAATTGGAATTATCAGTCTAATTGTTATTCGGCATAACAAACAATTAGATATGCCTTATACTTATAACGTAGACGAAGAATTATACGGAACACATGGCGCAGAGATCCAAATGCAAAAATCAGATGCGTTTGCTTCTGAATTGTGTGTGTCTGCTGGAAATGTTAGTCATGAAGCTATTGCGCCACCGGAACGTGTAAAATCTGCGTTGATGGATTTGGATAATCATGAAGTTCTATTTGCTCAAAATATTCACGATAAAGCATATCCTGCAAGTATTACGAAATTGATGACGGCGCTGGTTGCTGTTAAGTATGGAAATCTTTCAGATACAGTTACGATTTCTTCTTCAGCATTGAATTTGGAGGAAGGTTCTACGGAAACTGGTTTACAGGCAGGAGATCAGGCGACACTGGATGAGTTATTGCATGCACTTTTAATTTATTCTGGTAATGATGCAGCCATGGCAATCGCAGAGCATGTGGGTGGTACCGTTGATCAGTTTGTTTCTATGATGAATGAAGAAGCCTATCAGCTTGGTGCGACGAATACTCATTTCGTGAATCCCTCCGGGCTTCACGATGAAAATCATTATACAACAGTATATGATATTTATTTGATGCTGAAAGAAGCAATCAGCAGCCAATATCTTTCTGAAATCATGACTTTGAATGTATACAACTTTACCTATACACGTGGAGAAGAAACTCTGATAAAGCGATTGGATTCCACTGATCAATATCTGACAAAGCAGGTAACAGCGCCAAAAGGAGTAACTGTCCTTGGGGGAAAAACGGGAACTACAAGTGATGCAGGTTCCTGTCTGGCTTTGGTAAGTCAAAATGCCTATGGAGAGTATTTTATTTCCATTGTGTTAAATGCTCCGACAAAGGCATCTTTGTATTCAAATATGAATCAGTTGCTGGAACAAATAAATTCATGATTTTTCAAAAAATTTAGAAATAATTATTGTAATTTTTGGTCAAATATTCTATAATTGAACAAAAGTACAAAGACTTTTCGTGAATTACTACTATAATGTTTAAGGAGGAAACTGCTATGGTTCAATTAATTGTAGGCAATAAAGGGGAAGGAAAAACTAAGCAGCTTTTGGATAAAGTAAATGGAGCAATCAAAACAGCAGATGGAAACATTGTTTATTTAGATAAAAGCAGCAAACACATGTTTGAATTAAATAACAAAGTTCGTTTGATTGATGTATCTTCTTATCCAATCAAAAACAGTGACGAGTTTATCGGATTTATCTGTGGTGTTATTTCACAGGATCACGATTTACAGGAAATGTATTTGGATAGCTTCTTAAAAATTGCTAAACTGGAAGGAAAAGATGTTACTGATGCATTGACACAGTTGAATGACATTTCAGCTGCATTCAAAGTTGATTTTGTAATCAGTATCTCTCTTGAAAGTGATCAGATTCCAGAAGCATTCCAGAAAGATATTCTTATTGCTTAATAGTAGGAATCACATTGAGATAAAATAAAAGAAACACAAATTTGTGTTTCTTTTATTTTTTTATCATAAGAAACTACTCTAAATTATATGAAAAGTTAAATCGTGCAGAGTTTCCTATGGTATAAAAGCTCGCTTTGCTCGGAAGATGTGCAGCTTGCGGAGATAAAGTTGCTGCTTTGTGGTTCGCGCGCGCGCGGAGAATCTCGTATTACGTGATTCTATCTTGATTCTGAATTAGTCTTCCGTATCGAGTTTTCCGAAGAATGTGCAAAGATAAAGACCTGCCAAACCAACCAGAATATAAACAATTCTTGACAGCCAACTCATATTGCCAAACAAAAATGCAACCAAGTCCAAATTAAAAATTCCAATAAGTCCCCAGTTTAAAGCTCCAATAATCGCAATGACCAAGGCTGTATAATCTAAAGTTTTCATAATTTATGTTCCTCCATTTATCTTTTTTCGTTAGCTTTCCACAATTTATCCAAATTATGTATGGAAATAAAAGAATTTTTGTGCTTGTACTAAATGTTGTAGAATGTTAAAATAAAATATGTATGGTTATTTAAGACAACACTAGAAGGGAAGTGTTCACTTGGCTAAAAAAGATAATTCATTGAAAGTTGTTCATAAAAATGTTTTAAAGCAATTAAGGGGAAAATTGCCATTAAACATTGGAACAATTATTTTTGGTGCGATATTTTTATATATGGTTATCAGTTTTATCTTATATTTAACGGCAGATCATATTGAATCGTATCAGGTAACGGCAGGTCCGCTTGCTCAGAATCAGACGTATACGGCTTTGGTTTTACGTGAGGAACAGGTTGTAACGGCAAATACGTCCGGTTATATTACGTATTATGTGCAGGAAAATACAAAAGTAGCAAAAGATGGTGCGATTTATACCTTGGGGGAAAATCAGGCGGAAGCGGCTTTGGATACGCTGACAGAGAGTGATTATTCGCGAATTCGTTCTTCGATTGCATCTTTTGCATCGTCTTATGATCGTAATTCATTTTACGATACTTATAATTATAAATATGAGCTCGAAGGTACTATTTTACAGTATAGCGGTTTGAAAGCAAATACTGACGGAACAATGCCTCAGACAGTAGGAGGTCAGACAGTTTACCGATCTCCGCAGGATGGTGTGATTGTATATGCTGTTGATGGATATGAAGATATTACAACAGATAATTTGTCAGCAGATTTATTCAACAAGAAAAATTATCAGGTAACTAATTTACAGGAAACGCGAAAAGTAACTGCGGGAGATGAATTGTACAAGCTTGTTACCAGCGAGGACTGGTCTTTGATTATTCCGCTTACCAGTGAACAGACGGTTCAGCTTTCTGGTCGTAAATCTATTCGTGTCAAATTTTTAAAAGATGGTGCAACACAGGTAGGAAAATTTACGATCCTTACGGATGATGATAATAATTTTTATTGCCGTATTTCTTTTTCAAAAGGAATGATACGGTATTCCAGCGACCGATTTCTGGATATTGAATTGGTGACAAATACAAAAAGCGGTTTGAAAATCCCGTTGAGTTCCATCGTGACCAAAGATTTTTATGTGATTCCAAAAGAATATGTAACAACAGACCCGGAAGATGGAGATGCAGGATTTAACATAAAAGTAGTAAATGGAGAAGATGAAACTTCACAATTTATACAGGCAACCATTTATCAGGAAGATGATACATATTATTATGTAGATATGGAAACGTTTGAAGACGGTGATATTATCATTAAACCGGATTCGCAGGCAACTTATACAGTAAAAGAAACAAAAGCTTTGGAAGGTGTGTATTCGATTAACAAAGGATATGCAGTATTTAGAAAAATTATTATCATTGACCAGAATGATGAGTATTGTATTGTAGAAACTGGTACGGATTACGGTATTTCTCAATTTGACCATATCGTACGAAATGGAAGTGCTGTACAAGAAGATGACATTTTATTTAATGGATAAAGGAGTAAGATATGATTGCTGAACAGTTAAAATATGTACAAGATGAGATTACCCGCGCCTGTGAAAGAGCGGGAAGAAATCCCCAAGAAGTGACCTTAATCGCAGTAAGCAAAACAAAACCTGTTTCCATGATTCAGGAAGCGATAGAAGCAGGACAGACCGTATTTGGAGAAAATAAAGTTCAGGAACTTTGTTCCAAATATGAAGAATTGCCGAAAGATTTAACTTGGCATTTGATTGGGCATCTGCAGAGGAATAAAGTGAAATATATCGCAGATAAGGCTGCATTGATTCATTCTGTTGATTCCCTGCGATTGGCAGAAACCATCAATCAGGAGGGAAGTAAGATTAACCGTGTAGTTCCGATTCTGATTGAAGTAAATGTTGCTCAGGAAGATACAAAGTTTGGAGTGACTATAGAAGAAACGATTGCTTTGGTGGAAGACATTTCCAAATTGCCGTTTGTTCAGATTCAGGGACTTATGACGATTGCTCCATTTGTGGATGATTCGGAGGAGAACAGACCTGTTTTCCGTAAATTGAAACAATTAAGTGTTGACATTGAGCATAAAAACATGAATAATGTGTATATGAATACGTTAAGTATGGGTATGACCAACGATTATCAGGTTGCGGTAGAAGAAGGCGCAACGATGGTACGTGTTGGTACTGGTATTTTTGGAGAAAGAGATTATACCCACACAATTTAAATTGAGGAGAATTAAAATGAGTGTTTTAGATAAGTTTTTAGATGCTATTCGTTTAAATGATGATTTTGATGATGATGATGAATTCTTTGATGATGAAGAATTAGAAGCATTGGATGAAGAAAAACCAAAACGTCGTTTCTTCAAAAAGTTAGAAGAAGACGATGATGACGATGAAGAATTAGAAGAAGATTACGTAAAACCAAGCAAGAAGAAAAAAGAGCCTGTTGAAAAACAGGAAAAACAGGTAAAAACTGTAAAAGCGGTAGAAAGACAGACATCTTCTAAAGTTACACCTATGAGAAATACAAAAAAACAGAGTGCAGCTTCCAATATGGAAGTGTGTGTAATCAAACCAACTTCTATGGAAGATACACGTGATATTGCAGATACATTGCTGGATCATTGTACTGTTGTTTTGAATCTGGAGGGAATTGATGTAGAAGTTGCACAGAGAATCATTGATTTTTCCTCTGGTTCCTGTTATTCCATCGGTGGAAGATTGCAGAAAATTTCCAGCTACATTTTCATTTTAACCCCTTCCAGTGTTGAAATTACCGGGGATATCCAGGATATTTTAAATGGATCTTTTGATGTACCATCAGTAAGGGCAAATTTCTAAATGAAAGAACAGGAAGTTGTATTCAAAAAGAGGTTACAGGATTTGTCTCGAATGGCTTATTTCCGTAATACAACAACATTTACTGATTTTTTAGATTTGAATGAACTTCATATTGTACATAGTTTCCGACCGGAAGAAAGCGAGATTAAGATTCGCTTTTTTGGTGGCTATGAAGGAGCAGAGCGTCAGATAGCAGCATTTCTTCCTGATGCTCTTTCTTTTGAAGAAGAATATGAAAATCTGATACCATATCCTATTGAATGTATTCGGATTTCAGCGAGCGCTAAAAAATATAGTGAAAAACTGACACATCGAGATTTCTTAGGTGCGTTGGTACATTTGGGTATTGATCGAAGTAAGTTGGGAGATATTGTGATAAAAGAAGAATCTGCATATGTATTTTGTCATGAACAAATGACGGAATTTCTGATGCAGAATTTGACAAGAGTGCGTCATACCAATATAACGATTCAAAAAATTACGAATCCGAAAGATTTACCAAAGCCGGAATTAAAACCGATTCAGGGGACTGTTGCTTCGGTTCGTCTGGATAGTATGATTGCATTGGCATTTTCTACTTCCCGAAGCAGTATGCTTGGGTTGATTGAAGGTGGAAAAGTATTTGTTAATGGAAAAATGGTAGTTTCCAATGGACATCCATTAAAAGATGGAGACATCGTTTCTGTAAGAGGATACGGAAAATTTAGATTTTCCGGGGAAACTCGTATGACGAAAAAAGGCAGATGCAGTGTGACTGTATATCTGTATGTATAAAGGAGAAAATAAAATGGGTAAAAAACTGCGTGTTCATCGCGAAGGAGAATTTGATTATCAGATTGTTTGGGAGGACAGTTTCAAACAATTGCCGGCTGAAATGAAAACATTAAATCTGAGTTGCAGTAAAGTTTGTATTGTAACGGATGATCATGTAAATGTTCATTATGGTGAAGAAGTTAAAAATGTGCTTCAGGATGCAGGATATCAGGTGGATGTACATGTGATCCCATCAGGGGAAGAAAACAAAAATCTTGATACTGTAAAATCCGTATACACATTTTTGATTGAACAGAAATATACAAGAAAAGATGTGCTTGTTGCTTTAGGCGGCGGCGTAGTTGGTGATCTGACAGGATTTGTTGCTGCAACATTTTTAAGAGGAATCGATTTTATTCAGGTACCAACGACACTTTTGTCACAGGTAGACAGCAGTGTTGGCGGAAAAACCGGCGTAGATTTTGAACAGTATAAAAATATGGTAGGTGCGTTTAAACAGCCTCGTCTGGTTTATATGAATGTAAATACCTTAAAAACTCTTCCAGATGACCAGTTTGCCAGTGGTATGGGTGAAGTTCTCAAATCTGGTCTGATTCGTGATGCTAAATTCTATGAATGGACAATCAATCACATGAGCGAAATTCAGGAACGCATTTATCCGGTTCTTGTCAAAATGATTCGTAAATGCTGCGAGATCAAAGCGACTGTTGTAGAAAATGATCCAACAGAACAGGGAGAACGCGCACATTTGAATCTGGGACATACCATCGGACATGCGATTGAAAAACTTTCCAATTTTGAATTGATGCATGGACAGTGTGTAGCACTTGGAACAATTGCGGCTGCATATATTTCCTTCAAAAGAGAAATGCTTTCCTTAGAGGAATTTTATGAAATTCGTGATATGAACGTAGGATTTGATCTGCCAATGTTCTTCCATGGATTACAGCCAGAAAATATATTAACAGCTACAAAGTCAGATAAGAAAATGGTAAATGGTTCTATCAAATTTATTTTATTGGATAAAATCGGACATGCAGTGATTGACACCACAGTTACGGATGAAGAAATATTGGAAGCAATTAACTTTATAAATGGAGATGTAATTGATGGAGAATAAGAAAAAAGTTCTTGCTTATGGTTTGATTGGCGTGCTTTGTACGATAGCTTTCACTTGTTTTGATCAATGGACAAAGCATTTGGCAGTGGTACATCTGGCAGGTCAGGAAGATGTTATTTTGATTCCTGGTATATTTCAGCTTCAATATCTGGAAAACAGAGGTGCAGCATTTGGTATGATGCAGAATCAGATTCCGCTGTTTGTGATTATGACAACAGCCTATTTATGCGCAGCAATCTGGTTCTACTGTAAAATGCCGAAAGAGAAAAAATATACACTTTTGCATATGATCTGTGTGCTATTAACCGCAGGAGCGTTAGGTAATTTTATTGATCGTATTCGATTGGGTTATGTGGTTGATTTCTTCTACTTTTCCCTGATTGATTTTCCGATTTTTAATGTTGCAGATATTTATGTCGTAGTATCTTTTTGTGTCTTAATATTAGCAATTTTGTTCATTTATAAAGATGAAGATTTTTCATTCCTTGATAAAAAGAAACAGGAGAAATAAATGGAAACCATTGATCTGATCATAACAGAAGAATATAAGAATGTTCGAATCGATAAGTACCTTTCGGAACAATTGGAGGAACAGTCCCGTTCTTATATACAAAAGCTAATTAAAGATGAAGCTGTTTTGGTAAATGAAAAGCCAGTAAAAGCTAATTATAAGGTTCAGGTTGGCGACGAACTTACCATTCAGATTCCGGAATTACAAGAGCCGAATATTTTACCGGAAGATATTCCACTGGATATCTTATATGAAGATGCAGATGTATTGGTAATCAACAAACCAAAAGGAATGGTTGTTCATCCAAGTGCAGGACATTATTCGCAGACAGTTGTAAATGCCGTGATGTTTCACTGTAAAGATAATCTGTCTGGAATCAACGGTGTGTTGCGGCCTGGGATTGTGCATCGGATTGATATGGATACAACTGGTGCAATTGTTATTTGTAAAAATGATACGGCTCACCAAAATCTGGCAGAACAGTTAAAGGTACATTCGATTACAAGAAAATATCGTGCCATTGTACATGGAAATATCAAAGAAGATCAGGGTACGATAGAAGGCGATATTGGAAGACATCCGATTGACCGTAAAAAAATGGCGATTAATCCGAAAAACGGAAAGCCTGCAGTGACGCATTATAAAGTATTAGAACGTTTTGGAAATTTTACGTATATTGAATGTCAGTTAGAAACCGGTCGAACCCATCAGATTCGTGTGCATATGGCCAGTAAAGGGCATCCATTGCTGGGAGATAACCTGTACGGACCAGCAAAATGTCCTTTTCATCTGCAGGGACAATGTTTGCATGCAATGATATTGGGTTTTGTACATCCAACCACTGGAAACTATATGGAATTTGGAGCTCCTTTGCCAGAATACTTCACACAGTTATTGGGAAAATTGTAACTATTCCGAGAAAAGTTACGAAAATTTAAAAAATACACACTATACTTTTTTCAAAATTTAATTTATAATAAAAACAGAAAAAATTCGTGTGGGAGGTGTTACTATGAGCGGAAACACAATTATTACCATTGGTAGACAGTACGGAAGTGCGGGACGTCAGATTGGACGTGCGCTGGCAGAAAAATTAGGTATCCCATGTTACGATAAGGAATTACTGGACAGAGCTTCGAAAGACAGCGGTTTGTGTCAGGAACTGTTTGAAAATCATGATGAAAAACCAACGAACAGTTTTCTTTATTCTTTGGTAATGGATACGTATTCTTTTGGATATTCATCAGCAGCATTTTCTGATATGCCAATTAATCAGAAAGTATTTTTAGCACAGTTTGAAACTATTAAAAATATTGCTGCAGAAGGTCCATGTGTCATTATTGGTCGATGTGCTGATTATGCATTAGCAGATAATGAAAACTGTTTTAGCGTATTTGTTCATGCGGATTTGAAGACCAGAGTTCGTCGTGTTGCAGGTATTTATAATTTGACAGATGCAAAAGCAAAAGATAAGATCGTGAAAACTGATAAACGCAGAGCAAGTTATTATAATTATTATACCAGCAAACGTTGGGGTGAAGCAGAATCTTACGACATGTGTCTCGACAGTGGAAAATTTGGTATTGATGGTTGTGTAGATATGTTGCTGCAGGCAATCAAACTGAGAGAAGAGCCTATCAGCAGTCCAATTTATGCAATTAATAAAAACAAAATTTATTAAGCAGAAAAGAAAAACGGAAATCTCGTGAATGGGATTTCCGTTTTTCTTATTTATTCACTTTTTCAGGCCAACCAGCAATATTTCCATTTACAATAGCGGCAAACATTCTTTCTTTTGCGCCTGGATGTTCCAGATTTAACTGACGAACCAGATTTTTAGCGTATTCACGTTTGGTATATCCATCAGCAGGACAGGAACTTTTAACTACGGGAATGTTATATTTGTTTTGAAATCCTTTAATATCGGCTTCGCTTACATACATAAGTGGACGAATAACAGTCAAATCCATACGATCCAGGTAGGTTTTCGGTGAAAATGAATGAAATCGTCCTTCAAATATCAAGGATAAGAGCATAGTTTCGACAATATCATCTTTATGATGCGCATATGCTACTTTATTACATCCAGTTTTTTTGATGGCTTCATTCAAGGCTCCTTTACGCATTTTGGCGCATAGAGAGCATGGATTGGATTCTTTTCTTTCTTCAAAAATAATCTGTGCGATATCTGTTTTAACAACGGTATAAGGAATATCCATAGAATCACATAATTCTTTTAATGGTGCAGTATTAAATCCAGGATGTCCCAAATCAACTGTGATTGCTTCTAATTCAAATGGATGTGGGTAAAAACGTTTCAAACCATGGAGAGCATAGAGCAAAGTTAAACTGTCTTTGCCACCGGAAATACCTACGGCAATTCTGTCTCCATCTTCGATCATTTGATAATCATCGATTGCGCGTCTGGCAAAACTCATTAATTGTTGTAGTTTCATAATTCTTCTCCTTGTCAATACTATAGGTATTATAAATGATTAGGGAAAAAAAGAAAAGAAAGATTTTTTGAAAAATATAGTATATGTGTTCGATTTGTGTTATACTTATTAAAATTGTGCATGTAAATTTGGAGGAAATCTATGAAATTTGATTGGGATAAAAAATATATTCAAATAGGACTGATTGCGTTTGGCGTTGTGGCGGCCAGCATTCTGTTTTATTTTGGAATTTTTCATATGGATATTTTAAAACAGGGATTTGCAACAGTGTATGATATTCTTACACCGATTATCTATGCAGCAGTGCTTTCTTATGTGTTATGGCCGATCGTTGCATTTTTAGAGAGAAAGGTCATATACCCATTTTGTGCAATGCAAAAATGGAATCCATCCGTAAAAATCAGAAAAATAATTCGCATGTTTTGCGTAATTCTTGCGTTGCTAACCTTTTTTATGATTATTTATGGCTTAATTGCTATGCTGGTACCGGAAATCATCACAAGTATTACCAATATCATAGACAGCTTCCCAAGATATATCAATAATATTGAAAAATGGATTTCAACTTTATTTCAGTACAGTCCACAGTTGGAGCAGGCAATTACTAATATTTTTATGTCTGGTTATACACAGATCACCAATTGGTTAACGGATGACCTGTTGCCTCAGGTAAACAGTATTGTGATCAATTTTTCCAGCAGTTTTCTTTCTGTTGTTTCCTTCTTGTGGAATATGGTTTTGGGTGCCATGATTTCCATCTATCTTCTTTATGGAAAAGAAACTTATATTGCACATGGAAAACAGTGGTTGTATTGTATCTTTAAGCCAAAGACAGTAAACAATATCATTCGCGACCTTCAGTTTATTGATCAGACATTTGGTGGATTTATTGGTGGGAAAATCATAGATTCTTTTATTATTGGAATCTTGTGTTACATTGGAACTACAATTTTGAATATGCCATATGCTTTATTGATTAGCGTATTTGTTGGCGTGACAAATGTAATTCCGTTTTTTGGACCGTTTTTGGGTGCAGTTCCATGTGCGATTTTAATTTTACTTGTAAATCCAATCAAGTGTATTTATTTTGTGTTATTTATTTTTGTGTTGCAGCAGTTTGATGGAAATTTCCTTGGGCCATTGATTCTTGGAGAATCTACAGGTCTGTCAAGTTTTATGGTAATTGTAGCTATCCTGGTCGGCGGAGGTCTGTTTGGCGTATTGGGTATGTTTATCGGTGTACCAACCTGTGCTGTTATTTGTACGATTGTCCGCAATGCAGTGGAACGAAGATTAAAGAAGAAAAAAATGCCAACGGAAGTTGCTGCATATGAATACGTGGACCATTTTGATGAAACAACATTGGATCCTGTTTTTAAATCAAAGACAAAAGGAAAAACAGATTCTAAATCTGTATTTATTAGTTATAGAAAAATCAAAGAAATGGCTGAAGAAAAAATGGATCATTTAAAAGAAACGAAAAACGAGGAAAAAGGCAAATGAAATTTGTAATTCAAAGAGTCAGCGAAGCAAGTGTTTGTGTAGACGGAGAAGTTGTTGGGCAGATTGAGAAAGGATTTCTGGTACTGATCGGTGTGGGAGCGCAGGATACAAAAGAAATCGCCGATAAATATGTCAAAAAGATGTTAGGACTTCGTATTTTTGAAGATGAAAATGGAAAGACGAACCTGTCTCTTCATGATGTGGAAGGACAGTTGTTATTGATTTCTCAGTTTACGTTGTATGCAAACTGCAGAAAAGGAAACAGACCTAGCTTTATTGAAGCAGGTGCACCGGATATGGCGGAGGAAATGTATGAATATATTATTTCTGAATGTAAGAAGCAGGTTCCGATTGTAGAAAAAGGTATCTTTGGTGCCGATATGAAAGTATCGCTTGTAAATGATGGACCATTTACCGTAGTTTTAGATGAACATTTATTTGGGTAAGAAAATCCCTTTTTACAGGGATTTTTTCTTTTAGATAGTCAATAAAAATTACAGGAGTTATTGCAAAATGAAACGTTACAAATATTGTATTCTTTTTGTTTTCTTTTCAGTGTTTTTTTTAACAGAATGTCAGGTGTCTGCTGCACTTAAATATACAGCTTTTGATGACACTAATTGGACGACTTTAACGGAAGTTACAACTCAGTTGGAAAAAGGATGGCTGCAGTCTGTCTGCGCCACCGATCAATATATTGTATGTTTGATCAATGCATCGAAAAAGGAAACGGATCCAGATACATTAGTTGCTTTTTATAGAAATGAAACAGACGTGGATGGGAATCCGGTAGAACGCTACAGTTATGCATTTCATATTACAGAGACAGATTATGAACATGGAAATGGCATGACATTTAATCCTAACACAAGAGAAATTGCAATTGCCGGTTTATTTACCAATGGTGATTCCAGTGAGGGAGCGGTATTTATTGTAGACGCAGATACCCTAAAATTTAAACGGAAAGAAAAGGTGGGTAATGGGTCCATCAATTTCTTTGGTATTGATTATATTCCCGAAAGAAATCAATATTTGCTGATGGCAAATCGTATATCGGATTATTCTTTTTATTTTACGAATGAGAATTTTGAAATTGTAGATAAGATGAATTTGAATTTATCACACAGCAGAAGTTCGTTTCAGGATTTTTGTGTGGATGGAGATTATATCATCAGTATTCCTTATATGCAGCGTGAGGGGTATATGAATATTATTGATATTTATTCGATCTCTCAGCAAAAACGAATAGGAAGTTATTATCTGACATTACCAGATTTCTATGCTTCTGTAGAACCAGAGGGAATCTGTCAGCTGGAACCAGGACATTTTATCCTGGCAGGTGCAATGATAGATAGTGAAACTTATAAATTGTATGAAACGTATATTCCTGTTGTATATCAAATTAATACATTTGCTGATAACGGAATGATTACAGGGAGTTTACAGGAAGTTTTACGAGGGGACACACGGGAAATAACTTATGGCTGTGAATCCAATTACCAATTGAAGCGTCTTTTAGTAGATGGACAAGAGCAAAATAGTGAGGAATTTCAAGCTTCTTACATATTTGAAAATGTGCAGTCTGATCATACCATTGAAGTATATTTTGAAGAAAAACCAAAGTATACGATTCAAACATCAGTTGAAAATGGTAAAGTGACACCGGAACTTACTGTTTATGAAGGGGAAAGTGCTACTATCGAATTTTCACCAAGCATACAATATAAGTTGGGATCAGTTATTGTGGATGGAAATTCTTTAGATATCAATATCGTAAATAAAAGTTATACATTTGAAAATGTGCAGGAAGATCACGTGATAAAAATTCAATACATAGAGATTCCTGTGAAAGAAATCATACAGACGAAGATTCAAACTTTTGTAGCAGAGAACCGACAGATGATCATTGCCTGTTTGGTTGTCATGTGTATTGTGCTGTTGATTTTGATTATTTGTATGATACGTGCGATTAAGAATTACAGAAGAAGAAAAAAACATCGACAACGCATGTTGGAATTACGGAAAAAACGATTGGAAGACGAACAAAATTATGGAGGAGATCAATGAAAAAAAGAAATTCAATCACGTTAGAAAGTAGAATAGGAGAGTTATATGACACACCAGTTGGTCATGATACGCTTTATAAAGTTCTTTTGCAGATGAATCTCTCCGAAAAAATAATTACCAATAAACTGGTATCTAATTGTAAATTAAAAACAATCGCGAGTTTGACAAAGAAGTCTCTGGGGACCGGATTTTTTGATGCATTGCTTACCCTGGTAAATAGTGAGAAGGATAATGTGCAGCCAGGACCGGAAGAAGTAACACCAAAATGGTGGAAAGAAGCCGTATTTTATCAGATTTATCCAAGAAGCTTTTATGATACCGATGGAGATGGAATTGGTGATCTCTGAGGT
>JAXJUX010000173.1:0-2157 GCA_036308845.1 Ruminococcus sp. | reverse complement strand
ATCCATCGCTTAGTTCGACTTTATTCACGAAGGCTCTCCTGAGTGAATAATATAGTCGATCTTAGCGATTAGTTGAGAAGGAGCGGCCTGTTATTGAAAAGCAATAGCAATTATCTGCGTCCTTCCCCCCCCCGAACTACAAATAAGCAAATTTAGAAAGAAGGTGCCACTTCATGGAACAGGGATACTACAAATCCATATTGGAATTGAGCCAGTTGGGAATCAAATTGGCTTTTGTAACGCGTCCGGGAGGATATAATCCGCTCCATTGGCATGAAGAATTGGAGATTTTGTATCCGTTAAATGGTGAGGCGGATATTATTGTAGAAGATAAAAAATACAGACTTCCGAAAAAGAATCTGACAGTGATCGAATCGGGGCAGGTGCATAGTACCCATACCTATGATAAAACGGCCATGTTTCTTCGTGTTCATGTGTCAAAATCGTATCTGCAAAGTTATTTGCCGGACGTAGAATTGTATAAAATTGAATGTATACCGGAATTGATCTCGGATGAGCTGTTTTCGGAGTATTTTAAAATATGTGAATTGCTGGCGGAAATCACCAGACTTTATATTTCGGATGAATCGTTTTTCCGAATGGAAGCAGAGGGATTGGTGCTTCAGGTGCTTGCAAGGCTGTTTCGACATTTTTCAACAAATAAAACACCGCAGATGACAGACACAACGGTAATGTCCATCGACCGCATTCGTACTATTATTTCTTATGTGGAAGAGCATTATATGGAAAATATTTCTTTGGATGATGTTTCGGAATTAATTGGGGTAGGAAAAGAATATTTCTGCCGATTTTTCAAGAAAAATATGGGAATGTCATTTTTGCAGTATTTGACGGAGGTTCGTCTGAGTCACGTATATCATGGGCTGCAGGAAACTGACCTTCCGGTGGCAGAATTGATGGAGGAAAATGGATTTTCCAACCAGAAATTATTTAACAGAGAGTTTAAAGCATTATATGGATGCACGCCTTCGGCCGTGCGCAAAATGAATAAGTCCTCCCAGTAGTTTTCTGGAAGGACTTACCCATTTCTATTATTTTATATACTTTTGAAGGTTTTTTACATTATTTTTTAATCTTGATCAGCATACGGTTCAACTGTGCCAACTGTTTTGGAGTAGCTGCACCTAAGCTGGACAAATCTGTGATTTTTTTGAATCCCATCATATCACGAACAGTTGTCAGCATAGAAGCCATTGTCAAGTTACCCATAGTCATAAACCAGCCTTTAGCAACTTTCAAACATTCTTCATTTGCAAATAATTCACCGCAGGTATCTTCAATAGAATAATATCCGTCGATTACTTCGATTTCTTCGCTGTCATCGTCGTCAGCAATATCATCGAACCAGTTTCCTACTGCCATAGCTGCTGCAATGTCTGGCAATGTGTAATCTGCGTTGTGTTCAGCAACGCCGTTCAGTGTGATGGTATCTTCTACGTCACCAGCTTTTGCAGTTACTGTGTTAGCACCGTCGTTCAGAGCAACATTTTCAAATACTACTGCGTGGTCAACAGCAGCTTTTGTTTCCACTTCTACACCATTTACTACCAGTGTTACTTCGTCGCAGTTTGTGTAAACTGTGATGTTTCTTTCTTCTGGTGCACGGTCAGCAAAACGACGTCCTGCTACATATACCATAGGTTCTGTTGTCCAGAATGCTTTGTAAATGTAGAATGCGTCTTTTTTCAGTTTACGGTCGTAGGTGATAAGACCTTTGTTGTTACGTCCGATCACGCCGCCTTCGTTACGAGCATCTGCTGCGAAGTCGAAGCAGTTCCATACGTGTGTACTCCACAGATATGGTCTTGCAGCGAATGTTTTCAGCATTTCATGGTGATAGTAGCTTGCGTATTCTTCTGTGTAGTCATGGTTCATTGGTTTTGCAGAATGCCATTTTACAATGTTTTCTACACCGTATTCGGATACTCCAAGAGGAATATCTGGGTTCAGAGCGTGGTATGCATCAAACCAAGGTCCGTTCTGTGCAACGTCTCCGCCGTACCATCCGAAGTAATGGTTGTAGGATACGATATCTGTAATATAGTTATGTTCGGAATCCATAGGTGTTCCGGATACCTGAGCCAATGTGGTCAGACGGCTTGGGTCCATGGATTTTGCCAGTTTGTGAAGGTCTCT
>JAXJUX010000172.1:0-1996 GCA_036308845.1 Ruminococcus sp. | reverse complement strand
CATTTCTTTGACAGATTGACTAATCCGCTTCTTCCGTATACAATACGTTTGATGAGTTTGAATTTGTTGTTGTTTCCTTCAACAAATCCAGAACTTTCAGGATGGGATATCGCGTTCTTGACCGGGGCGATATCCTTTTTTGTTCATTACAGAAAGCAGGTAAAATTCCTGCTTTTCTTCCAAATAGATACTTCTCATGTTTGGGTATTTCTGGTATAATCGTAGTATAAATAATCATCGAAAGGTACACACAATCAAATGAAATATCAGGAAACTACAGATCACTCTTTCTTATTGGGAGAAAACTATTATATCTACAAACATACAGAAACTGAGGACAAGCTGCATCTCTTTGTAAAATCCAGACCACATGAAGCTGTCTGTCCTTTTTGCAAAACAGCCAGCCGCTCCCTGCATGCAACTTACGAAAGAGTATTGCAGGACACACCTATTCGTTGTAAACAAACTTTTCTTCATGCAAATGTTTACAAATACAATTGTGAAAATCCAGCGTGTGATTGCAAAGTTTTTATGGAAGATCTTCCGTTTGCTAAAGCTTCTCAGGTTCGGACAGATGCATTGAATTCACTGATCCTTGGTGTCTCTATGTTCCTTAGCAATGAAGGTGCAAGCAAAGTATTGTCACTTCTGGGTATCAAAGTCAGCAATGATACCATTCAGCGCCTGTATGACAGGATTGATTTTATTGATGATCCTAATGTAGAGGAAATAGGGATTGATGATGTTGCTATCCGCAAAGGACAGACCTATGCAACTGCTGTTTACGATCTGAAAGATCATCACCTGATTGCGCTTCTCGAAGGCAGGGATGCAGAAACATTAAAAGAATGGTTGAAAAGTCATCAGAAGGTCAGGTTGGTAGCACGTGACCGTGCAAGTGCATATGCCACAGCTATCAGTGACATTCTGCCTGAATGCATTCAGGTAGCCGACCGTTTTCACCTGCTCCAAAATCTTCTGGAACATCTGAAAGATATCTTTAAGGCAGATATGCCAGCCCATATTTATATAAAAGATGGGAAAATACTGGAACAAGAACCGGAAAAGGTACTACATGAAAAAGTTCCTGATCATGCATATCTTTCGACTTTGGATTATGATCGTACTCCGCCAAAAAATCCTGACGGTTCTGAACGGCTCTTTGATAATAAAAAGCATGATCTGAATACAACGGAATATAAGAACCGGCAGATGCGGCGTAAAAAAAACAAAAGCTGATCCAGGAAGTACAGAAATTCTGGACAGAGCTGGAAAAGAAACGGATAAAAACTGTTGCAGAACAGTTCCATTTATCATACAGCAGTGCTAAAAAGTATATAACTATGTCCCAAAAGGAAATCGATGAACTGAATGCCCCAAGAAAATGCAAGAAAAAAGAATCCACTATGAACAGCTGGCTGAACATCATATTTAAGATGATGCTTGATGGGCATACAAATGAAACGATCTATTTTTATATCAAAGGGCATCCTGATTTTCATGAACCTGCAAGAAAACTCCAGAAATATATTTACCTGATAGGAAAAAACAACTTTCCCGATCGGATTCCTTTTAATCCAAAATATCTCATGGAAAGGGTTCTGCCACCAGATGTTCTCTGTTTTAAACGTACAGATATCCTTAAATATCTTTTAACATGTGATCCGAAAAAACAGAAAGATAAGGAATTGGAGAAATATATTGATACAATAAAGGACACATATCCGGTAGCAGCATATGTGGAAACAGTGTTCAAAAATTTCCACATAATCATTATGGGAAATTCCCCTGAAAAGATAGATGCTTTTATAGAACAATATGAAGAAAGTCGTATATCTACTTTCTGTAACGGACTAAAAAAGGATATCGCCCCGGTCAAGAACGCGATATCCCATCCTGAAAGTTCTGGATTTGTTGAAGGAAACAACAACAAATTCAAACTCATCAAACGTATTGTATACGGAAGAAGCGGATTAGTCAATCTGTCAAAGAAATG
>JAXJUX010000171.1:0-2046 GCA_036308845.1 Ruminococcus sp. | reverse complement strand
CGGAGGGGCTGACTCAGGAAACAGAAAGTGACAACAATACGCAGACAGAAGATGCAGATCCTTCAGAAGAAGAGGAGGAAAATGGACCGGAATCGGAACGAGATCCGATCGATGAGGAGACGGGTTTTGAGGAAGAACCTGCTCAGGAAGATGAAAGTTCAGGAACTGCGTCTTCGGGGGAAACAGAGGAAGGAGAAATACCGGAAGGAGAAACACCAGAAGCTGCAGGAACACAGGATACCGAAGAAGAAATAACGGAAGACACTGTAGATTTGGAAACAGAAGATGATTTTCTGGCGGAGGATGAACCTCAGACGGTATTGATCCTGGAAGAGGATGTCACAAAGAGGACTTCCAATATAAAATATTTCCAGAACGAAGACCATTCGTACACAGCGGCAATTTATCCATACCCGATCCATTATGAAGAAGACGGGGAATGGAAAGAGATCGATAACCAGCTGAAAGATGGGGAAGCAGAAGAAGGGACACAGTTCCTTGAAAATACGCAGAATCTCTTTCAGGTAAAGTTTGCCAAAAAATCAAATGGCAGCAAACTGGTTAAGATCAAGATGGATGATTTTCAGATCAGCTGGGACCTGAAAGATGCGCGCAAAGTAGATGCAGCAGCTGTCAATGGGAACAGCCGTAGCGGAGTTGCTTCAGTTCCGCAGCATAAAGAAGAACGTACCATGCTACTTCGGATATAGTCTGGGCAATGCTTACGATTGAAATATTAATAGTATGTAGTTGTTCATATTTGTTGAGACGTATTTTAGTGTTCCCGTTAGATTTGTTGCGTGGTTGTATTGAAAAAGATGTATGTTTTAGTCAAATTTGCAATATTGATGAATATGAATTTTTTAGAAAAAAATGTTATTGTGAATGGAATTTCTATTTTTCTTCTAAAAGTACATTGACGTTGTTAGTGCCAGTTTGTCAGACTCATGAAGAGATTTTGCAAATGGATAGTCCAGTAACAAATCAAAAAGTGAGAATTCGTTATTATAGATATTCAAAAATTTTATGTTCGTGGGAAATTGTGTAAAAAGATTTCACGGAAAGAGGCTTCTGAAAGATGTAGGCGTATATTGTGCGAGGGATGGAAAATGTTAGAAATAAGAAAACCACAAAATACATGGATTATTGGTTCGGTTGTAGATTATATAGTAATGGTAACGACGGTCGCAGTTTATTTATATATTGATGCAAATCTCATATTTGTGCTAGTGTGGTGCTTGATTTTTGGGGCGATTGTCATTCGTTGTCAAATCGCAACAGGTCGAGTTCTGCAAATGGATTGTTATGGCTGTACAATAAGATTTTTTGAAATTAGAAAACAGTACAAGTGGAATGATTTTAAAGTAAAACGGATAGAATATTGTAAAATATGAGGATTTTTGATCTTCCGTATAAGTTGAAATGTGTAGTCTTTTCACCTGAACCAATATATAAAAAGGGGAAGTGGAATGTTGAAAATTATTGTTTTTTTGTCCATCCATTTTCTGTTGTGTATATATTTTTAATTCCTAAGAATAGGTTAGCGAAATTAGGGAATGTAATTTATGATAACCTTTGTTATGTAGTGGAAGAAGAATTATTCATGGAAAAGATGAAAGAATGGAATGTTGAAATAGAATAAAAAAAGTGCTGTTCTGATTCGAGGTCAGAGCAGCACTTCTGCGTTCCTTATTTAAATGTACTATATTTCTTTGCCAGTTCAATCACGGATTCCACGCATTTTTCCATGGACTGAATACAAACAAATTCGAAATGTCCATGGCAGTTGTGTCCGCCAACGCCAAGGTTTGGACAAGGCAGTCCCATGAAGGAAAGGCGGGCGCCGTCTGTACCGCCGCGGATTGGAACGATGATCGGTGTGACTCCCAGAGATTCGTAAACTTCTTTTGCATTTTCAATCAGATGCATATGAGGTTCGATTTTTTCTTTCATATTAAAATAGGAATCAGCGATTTTGAGTGTTACAGTTCCTTCGCCGTATTTGAGGTTCATATAGTCAGCGGCGTGCTGCATATATACTTTCTT
>JAXJUX010000170.1:0-1920 GCA_036308845.1 Ruminococcus sp. | reverse complement strand
CCGTATCAATAGCATCAATAATATAATCCACTGGTTCTTCAAATAAGGAATCTATATTTTCCGGCAGTACGAACATCTCAAATGTTTTCACATCACAAGACGGGCAAATGTCTGCGATTTTTTCATCCATTACTTTGGTTTTATACTTCCCAACTGTACTGTGAAATGCAATAGACTGACGGTTAATATTGGTAAGTGAAACTGTATCATTATCCACAAGAATCAGGCTTCCCACACCAGCTCTCGCAAGTGCTTCGATGCAGTGGGAACCCACACCGCCTACACCAAGCACCATCACCCTTGCATTTTTCAATTGGTTCATCGCTTCTTCCCCTAACAAAAGTTCTGTTCTGGAAAATTCATTTATCATAATCACTGCCTCCAACTATTTTCATGATTTCATCTGGCATTCCAGCCATTCGTCTGGTAATTTTATTCCAGGATCATCTCATCGACCGTAACGAATTCATATCCTTTTTCAGTAAAAATATCTATAATCTGAAGCGCCGCTTTCACGGAGCTTTCGTAACAATCATGCATTAAAATAATATCATTTTCCTCAGTTTCCGTCACTACCCTATTCACAATTTCAGCGGTGTCCGTTGTAGTCCAGTCCAAGGGGTCTACATTCCACATTACCGGAAACATGGAAACTTTTTCCTCCAACTCCTTCTGCCAGGACCCAAATGGCGGGCGCATGTATTCCGGTCGTTTTCCTGTAATAGAAATCAGGACTTCATTTGCCTTTTCGATTTCCTGATAAGCTTCCTCATCTGATACTTTTGCAATTTCTACATGACTGTAAGTGTGATTCCCAATCAAATGCCCTTCCTCATATATTCTTTTTACAATCTCAGGATTTGCTTCTGCATTTTCTCCAATTAGAAAAAATGTAGCTTTTACACCTCGCTCTTTCAGTCCATCCAAAAGCATCGGGGTCCAGTTCAGACTTGGTCCATCATCGAAAGTCAGGGCAATTTTCGGCTTTTCTGCTTCCAGAAGATTACTCACATAAATGGTCTCTTCTTCTTTCTCATAAATATTATTGCTTTTATACCAGACAGTTCCCGCTACAACTATTATCCCACCCAGAGCCAATAGCATTCTTTTTCCTATAGTTTTATATTTTTCCAACAAAATTTTCACAACTTTCCCCTGCCATTTTCCTCATATTTCACCAATATATATATATGATTTATTTCTAACTGATATGTAATAATTGCTTCTTATATACAAGCGTGTTATAATGGTCTGCGTTGTTTACAAAAGAATAAGGAGGAATTTACTATGACTGAAACCAAAGTTCAGGAAAATAAAATGGGCGTCATGCCAATCCCAAAACTTTTAGTCTCTATGTCTCTGCCAATGATGATTTCCATGTTGGTTCAGGCTTTATATAACATTGTTGACAGTATGTTTGTTGCACAATTGAATGAAAATGCATTGACCGCCGTTTCTTTGGCATTCCCGGTGCAGAATCTGATGATTGCAGTTTCCGCCGGAACCGGCGTAGGAGTAAATGCTCTTTTATCCCGTAATCTTGGCGAAAAGAATTTTGCAGGCGCAAACAAAGCTGCTAGAAATGGTATTTTTCTTGGTATCATGAGCTGCATTATCTTTGGTGTATTCGGACTTTTCGGCACACACTTGTTTTTCCAGATGCAGACAGACAATGTTGAAATCGTAACTTACGGAACTCAGTATCTTTCCATCATCTGTACAATATCTGTTGGTATTTTTATGCAGGTCACATTTGAAAGACTTTTGCAATCCACTGGAAAAACTTTTTACAGCATGATCACCCAGGCAACCGGTGCGATTATTAACATCATCCTTGACCCAATCAAGATTTTCGGACTTTTCGGTTTCCCAAGACTGGAAGTTGCCGGTGCGGCCCTCGCAACCGTAACGGGTCAGATG
>JAXJUX010000169.1:0-2035 GCA_036308845.1 Ruminococcus sp. | reverse complement strand
CTATTATGCCGGGTGTGACAATTGGTGATAACGTTGTGATTGGAGCGCACAGCACAGTGACCGGAGATATTCCATCCAATACAGTTGCATATGGAAGTCCTTGTAAAGTTGCAAGAGAAGTGTCTGAACATGATGCAGAATATTATTTTCAGGGGAAAGTATTGCCGGAAGAGTTGAAAATCTGTTGTAATATATGGATGCAGGTCAGCAGATAGATAACTGCTGACCTGCATGATAAATGTTATCTTATCCATTCTTTACTGGAAGCGTCACCACAATCTCCAGTGAATTCCCATCCACCGTCACTGCCTGAATTTTTCCACCATGAGCATTCACAATAGCTTTTGCCACGGAAAGTCCGATTCCATATCCGCCAGTCTGAGAACTTCTGGAGGTATCCATGCGATAAAAACGGTCAAAAAGCAAGTGTAATTTTTCTTTTTGGAGTGGTTCTGATGTTGTATTATAAACAGTCATGTGTATCTGACGATTCTGTTTTTGTACATGGAGAGCAACGCTTCCTTGGGGAGGCGAATATTTGAGGGCGTTATCCATCAGTATATTTACCAACTGGCGAATTGCTTTTTCGTTGCCGGTAAAGGAAATCATTGGCTCAACATTACATGTAAAGTTTTTGTTTTGTGTCTGTGCCAGTGCTTGAAAGGAAGATGCCGTTTCACTTATCACGTCGGATAAAGGAAAAGGAATCATTTGCATGGCTGTACTGGATTCTTCCATGCGAGACAAATAAACGAGATCGTTGGTTAAGGAAGCAAGGCGTTTGGTTTGCTTGCGGATATCCTCTAGCCATTCATTTCCTTCATAATCCAATTCTAAAACATCTACATCTGCCTGAATAATCGCGAGAGGGGTCTTGATTTCATGACCTGCATCTGTGATAAATTGTTTTTGCTTTTCATAGCTTTCCGTAACAGGGCGGATAATTTTTCCTGAGAAAAATAAAATAATGAAAAAGAAAGCAAGATAACCTACCAATGCCATACCAATACTGATGATTAAAAAATTATAAAACGAATCCAGTTTTCTGCCGCAATCGAGAAAAACAATGCGGGTAGAGGTGCCTTCTTCATGAAATTGAAACCGATATTTTTTGATGAATCCCGATGTTTTCTGACCTGCTATTGCGGAAGAAGCATAAGAAATAGCGGTATCAGGGTCAATGGCTTTGATTCGGCTGGTATCCGTTTGAATCACTTCATTATTTTCATTTAATAATACAGAAAAATATCTGGATTCATATGGAGTTTCTGGATTCATATGTTTTGGCATATCCAAATCATTTTCAGTGAATTGAGGAAATGTTCCTCGATTTTTTGACAACAAATCTAATGTGTCATCTGCATCTGCAACAATCGTATTGTAATTGATGATATTCATGCCTGTTACAATGACAGTAAGAAGTAAAAAAAGTACCGTCATAGACAAAAGAATAAATTTTCGTTTGATGGCTTTGATCATGCGAGTTCCTCCAGTGAGTACCCGGCGTTACGAGTCGCTTTGATTTGAATATTGGCATGGAGGGCTGTCAATTTCTTGCGCAGATAAGAAATATATACCCATACAACATTGATTTCAGCGTCTGCATCGTAACCCCAAATGCGTTCCATTAATCGTTCTGTGGAAATCAGGTGTTGTGGATCACTCATCAGTATTTCCATCATTTGAAATTCTTTATTTGCCAGACGAAAATTACCCGTAGGGGAAGAAAGTTCAAACGTTGCCCGGTCCAGTGTGATATTTCCAAAATGAAGTTTACTGTTTACAGATGCCTGTGTGCGAGTCATAGCCCGGATTCTGGCAAGAAGTTCTTTTGTATCAAAAGGTTTGGTCAGATAATCATTGGCACCGCTGTCAAGCCCAAGCACTTTATCATCCACTTCTGATTTTGCGGTCAGCATAATGACAGGAATCGGATTTCCTGATTCTCGAAGTTTTTTGAGAACCGTAATCACATCCATTTTCGGCATCATAATATCCAATAGCGCCGCATCATAATTGTCCGTTTCCAAATAGT
>JAXJUX010000168.1:0-1603 GCA_036308845.1 Ruminococcus sp. | reverse complement strand
TTGGAGCGATGGAAGATTCTGCATCTTACGGTGACGAAGATGTAGACACTTTGGGACATATTGCGGAACATGTGCAGATGCATATTCCGAATCTGCAAAAATTGGGACTTGCCAATCTGCGTCCATTAAAAGATATCGAACCAGTCGAAACTCCAATGGCAAAATGCGCCATTTTAAAAGAAAAAAGTACCGGAAAAGATACCATGACCGGTCATTGGGAAATGATGGGACTTCATATTACGAAACCATTTCAGACCTTTACGGATACCGGATTTCCACAGGAATTGATTGATGAGCTGTCAAAATGTACAGGACGTGTAATCATTGGAAATAAAAGTGCCAGTGGTACAGAGATTCTGGAAGAACTGGCAGAAGAAGAAATTGAAAAAGGACATTTGATTGTTTATACTTCTGCGGATTCTGTTTTGCAGATTTGTGGAAATGAAGAAACGATGGGATTGGAAACCTTATACAAATATTGCGAAATTGCCAGAGAACTGACGATGAGGGATGAATGGAAAGTAGGCCGTGTCATAGCTCGTCCTTATGTGGGTAAGAAAAAAGGAGAATTCAAACGGACTGCCAATCGTCATGATTATGCCTTGAAGCCGGACGGCAAAACGGTGTTGAATGTATTGAAAGATCGGGGCTACGATGTGATTTCCGTAGGAAAAATCTTTGATATTTTCGCCGGGGAAGGTTTGACCGAATCAAACAAATCACAGTCTTCCGTGCATGGAATGGAGCAGACCATTGAGATTGCCAAAAGAGATTTTGAAGGTTTATGTTTTACCAATCTGGTGGATTTTGATGCGCAATGGGGGCACCGCCGCAACGTCAAAGGGTATGCGGAAGAACTGGAAAAATTTGATGTGAAACTGGGTGAGCTTCTCCCGCTTCTGGAATCGGATGATTTGCTGATTTTGACCGCTGATCACGGAAATGATCCTACGTATAAAGGTACGGACCATACGCGAGAGAAAGTTCCATTTCTGGCATGGTCTCCGTCTATGGATGTGGGTGGCATTTTGGAAGAACAGGAAACATTTTCAGTAATCGGTGCAACGATTGCGGATAATTTTGAAGTGAAAATGCCGGAACATTGCATTGGAACGAGTTTGCTGGACATATTGTAAACAATGGTGAAAAAAGATATGAAATGGAGATTGGTATGGATAAAAAAGATATTTTAAGCAAAGTAGATCACACCTTATTAAAACAGACTGCCACATGGGTTCAGATTCAAAAAATATGTGATGAAGGAATGGAACATCAGACCGCATCTGTCTGTATTCCGCCATGTTACGTAAAAAGAGCAAAAGAATATGTGCAGGATAAACTGGCAATTTGCACCGTAATTGGATTTCCAAATGGAAATACGACAACAGCAGCGAAGGTATTTGAAACAAAAGATGCAGTTGATAACGGCGCAGATGAAATTGACATGGTTATCAACATTGGATATGTGAAAGATCAGGCATACGATGTGGTTTTGGATGAAATCAAAGCTGTGAAAGCAGCCTGCAATGGGAAATTACTCAAAGTTATCATCGAAACCTGTCTCCTGACCGATGAAGAAAAAATCAAAATGTGTGAAATCGTG
>JAXJUX010000167.1:0-7681 GCA_036308845.1 Ruminococcus sp. | reverse complement strand
TTCCGGTGGTCAAAGACAGCGTATCAGCATTGCGACGGCTTTGCTGATGGATTCTAAACTGATCATTGCCGATGAACCGGTTTCTGCACTGGATGTAACGGTACAGTCTCAAATCTTGAATCTGCTTTTGAAACTGCATGAAGAAAGAAAGATGACCATTCTCTTTATTTCACATGATTTGAACGTGATTCGGAGTATCTGTAAACGTGTGATGGTCATTTATAAAGGAGAGATTGTAGAATCCGGTCTTGCGGAAGATATTTACGAAAGACCAGCACATCCGTACACAAAGATGCTTTTGGATGCGGTTGTGGATGGAGAAGCGAAAAAAGAGGAAACTACTGTATCATTGGGTGATGTTGTGGAAAAAGCACCGGCTGGTTTTGGTGGTTGTGGATTTTATCACCGATGCCCGAAACGATGCGGGGCTTGTGAAGAAAAGAAACCACATCGGACAGATTTGGGCGGCGGACATGAGGTTCGGTGCTGGGAGTTGTAAAGTTTATAGTTTGAAAGATTCTCTTGAAATCTTGGCGAATGTTGAGATTTTGAGAGAATCTTTTTTATGTAATAGGAAATTGCGAAAATATGGAGTATTTTAGCTGGAATTTTGTATATTAGCCCATGCGTGTGGGTTAGTTGGAAACGTTAAGCCGATTGTACCCCATGACTACGAGGACATCAATCCGGAAAAATATCGAAAGAATAATAAAGCATGAAGAAAAAAATATCCTGGATGTAACTTTGTTGTTATAATTAAGAAAACTCACCATCACATAGTATTTTGTGATGGTGAGTTTTGCGTGAAAAGAATCTTTATCTGCGCATCAGCGTCACTTTCATTGCTCCGGAAGAATGTCTTCCCTCCAAAGACACATCAATTACAAATTCCAGCTTCGCTCCTTGATAATTATCTACAGAAAATTCAAATTCCGTCTCTGCGCAGGACTGATGTAAATTATTGAGCGGCAGCATCACGGAATTGCCGCCCAGCATTTCAATACCAGCAGGTATGTATGCGGTAATTTTACACCATTGTTGCTGACGCATGGTATGAGAGTTGAGTACCTTTACTTTGATTTTTCTTGTTTCTCCATAGTGATAATAAACAGAATCGTTGTAATCAATCATCACCTGAAATGCAGGAAATGCGTAGCGCACAACGTATGGAGAAAGTGCACACAGATCATGGACAGGAAGTTCTTCTGTTTTTCCATTTCCATTGATAAGCGGAAGGTAAGCATTGGTTTGGCTGCAATAGAGTGCATCCCCTTCCTGACAGGTGATAGTCATTCCCTCTGCAGAAAGAATATCACAGTAGGAAAGACCTAAGAAAGATGGCATAATGCGAAGTACACGATCGGTAAGTTCCGTTACAGTAGAAGGAACCCATATGCCGCCGCTGGTTTTGTCGATACACATGGTAGCAATTTTGTCATCGAGAGGTGCTTTCCATTTTTCCGGAATGCCGGATTCTCCGAGGATGATTCCCATCAAAGCACCCAAAGTTGCACAGGTACAGTCGGTATCTTCTCCACAACTATTAGCAAGACAGATACTCTTTCCAAAGTCATCTTCCCCGTACAGCCATCCGGCAATGATAAATCCAATATTCTCCGGTGCATCAAATCCTGGAGCACCCACTTCCATACCTTCATTTCCTTCTTGGATAATTTCGTTTACTTTAATCGCCTGAATACCAAAGGTTCCAGGTGCAGTATTGTGGATTGCAATTCTTGCCTGTTCAAATGGAATCTGATTGTCGTAACATTCGATGGCTTTTTGCACTGCTTTTGCGACAAATCCGTCTTCTGGGATGTAAGACAGACCAATATCAATCAGTTTTCGTTTGTCACTTTCTACAAAGGCACCACTCTGCATAGCGGCACAGAAGATTTCACCATACATGCCTTCGCCCTGATGGTCAACAATGGCGTCTTCGTATGCGTAGCGGGCAGCAATTTCCGGATGTCCCGGAGCGAGGCAGGCCCAGATTTCCGAGCGAATGTAGCATCCACAACTGTCTTTGTAGGTGTTGTCGATCAGACCGGATAACGGCGGCTGCAGACCAGCGCGCAGATTTGCTTTTCCGGTTCCGTATTCCACCCAGTTTGGAATAACGTAAGACAACCAGTACTCACCTAAAATAGAAGCGTTGACATTTCTTCCGTAACGTTCCACGGCAGACAGCCATACAATCTGAAGATCCAGATCGTCGTTTGGCGGCGGTCCCATGGAAAGGTCCTGCGTGTAAAAGTCCACACCTTTGATAAATCGGCGGCAGCCCTCAAATGGAGCACCCAGAACGCCACCGATATTCTTGCCGCTCCAGCATCCTCGAACTTTGTCTTTGTAAGTCGCAAGGTTTAATGTCTTCATAAAAATCCCCTCCTCGTATTTATCTATTTTTCTTTTGATATCATTATAATACAGAAAATTAAAAGACCCAAGCCTTGTTTTGTGAGATCCTTTCTGGAATCAATACGTTTCATCGATCGCCGCATTCGATAATTGTTTTCGAAACTCAGAAGGGGAAACACCACTTTGTTTTTTGAAAATTCTGCTAAAATATAGAGGGTTTTCATATCCTACGATATTTGCAATTTCGGTTACATTGTAAGTCGTCGTTTCCAATAAGGTTTGTGCATTGGAAATCCGCAGGGAAAGGAGATATTGAGTAGGAGTCGAACCTGTATATTCTTTAAAATTGCGGATGAACCAACTGATGCTCATATGTTGAGAAGTAGAAAAATCTTCAATATTGATCGGTTTATGATAGTTTTTATAAAAATACTGGACCGCATAATCCATTTCTGCCATAAACAGGTGGGATTTCCCACGAGGTTTGGCTGTGAGAATTCGGTGAATTAAGATCAAAAGATGTTTGAGATATAGAACTGTCAATTCTTTATAATCTTCTTTACATAACTTTAATTCCTGGATTATCTGGAGAAAAATATTTTTGAATTCCAAAGATGTACCGGTATGGATCACATGCATATCATCGTTGATTCCATATTGTCGAAGAATATTTTTGACGTTATTTCCTGTAAAATGTACCCAGTAAACTTCTGTATGATCAACACCGTAGTAATAATAGCGTTGTTCTTCTTTGGGGCGGTAAATCACGATATTGCCGGCGGTTACAATTTTTTCTTGTCCATGAAAATAAAAATGTGCTTTTCCTGATGCTATACAAAATCTGATAATCAAGCCTTCCACGAGGACGATGGGTAGGAAGCTTTGGTTTGTTCAATAAATGGTATGTCCCACAGCTGCTTACAAACAGAGGATGTTCTTTTTCTTTGAAATCTAATCTGGAATTATGATAATAAGCAGAATCCATATACATAAATTCGTCCCTCTCAAAAATAATTAATATATTAAATTGTATCATTTTGTGCATATTTTGTCTAATGGAATCCATGGAGATATTCCTCGAAAATTCTTATACTTTAGCCAGAAAGGAGATTATGAGTATGAAAGTACAAAATATTGTGAATATAGATGAGTTTTTTGATGCCGTGAACAGATGTAAAGAAAAAGTAGAGCTTCTAACATGTAATGGTGTAAAAATAAATCTACAATCCAAACTAATCCAATACGTATCGAATGCGAATGTTTCATTTTGCGAAGAAGTGAAAGACATGGAGCTGATTACTTATAATTCTTCGGATACACAGATTATGATGCAATATATGAAATGATTCAAAAATTTTGAGCGTGCAAAATGTGAAGAAATTCCTGTGTCATAAAAATAAGTTCCTCTGATAAAAATCATCTTGACATTGCACAAGGCAAGTGCTATATTTATCACAAAACAAAAGATAGAAAGAGGATTTTCATATGTCAACATTAGTTACGAGGATGAAAGAATACAGAACAAGATTATCAATAACGCAGGAAGAACTGGCAAACAGGGTAGGAGTAAGACGAGAAACAATCATTCGTCTGGAAAAAGGAAAATACAATCCCTCGTTAAAATTGGCTATGGATATTACCAAAGAATTTGGAGTAACGGTAGAAGAAGTATTTGTTTTTCTGGATGATGAGGAAGAAAATTAAATAGATTACGATACATAAGAGAAAGATGGAATCAGTCTGATTAATTCCGTAGAGGTGGGTTAATTGGGCTGATTTTTTATTTAATAAAAATTTCTAAAATGAGTTGTGTAAAAAATTTCGGTCTAATCGTGTGGAATTTACTGTAATACGTCCTAATTTGGATTTTAAAGCGTCAGAAAATGAAGCTTTAAGTGGCGCTTTATATGACGCTTTAAACGAGTAGTTGGCGTGTTAATGAATAAAAGAAAACAAGTACAAAATAAAAAAGAAACAAGTAAACCACTCTAGGCAAAATACCAAATGGTAAGAAACTCGTTTCTTCTTATATATTTTAGGGTAATTATTATTGTATGTCAAACGTATTTTTCGAACTAAATATGAAACGTTTTTATAGAAAATATAATACCCGAATGCTAGAATAAACATATAGTTTATTTGTTAAATGGATGGAGGAACAAACTTGATGATAAAATACATAATTTTCGACATGGACGGTGTTCTGATCAACTCAGAACCTTTACATTATAAAATATGGAAGCAGATTTTTGCAGAACGAGGTTTGGAGATTGATTTTGAATATTACAAAGGCTGCATTGGTTCTACATTGAAAACGCTGTGTGATTTGATTGAGGAAGGATATGGCGTAGATTTTCATGGAGATATGACACTGCCAGCGCGTTTCAAAGAAGTGAAAAATGAATATATTGATACATACGGTGTTCCTCAAATCGAAGGAATTCCGCAAGTAATCGGAAAACTGAAAGAAATGGGATACCATCTTGCGGTAGCATCATCTTCTCCACAGGAATATATCGAACTTTGTACCAAGAAAATAGGGATAGCACAATATTTTGATATTCTTTACAGTGCAGAGCGTGTGGCGCGTCCAAAACCATTTCCAGACGTATTTTTAACGGTTGCCGAAAAAATGCAGGCAAAACCAGAGGAATGTCTGGTTATCGAAGATTCCTACAATGGGAGCCGTGCGGCAAAAGCAGCGGGTATGAAATGTTTTGGGTTTGCAAATCCGGATTCTGGTAATCAGGATCTTTCGGCAGCAGACAGCATTTTCTATCCGTTTGGGAATTTGTTAAATGTACTAGACAATATATAAGTGTGCAGAGGATATAAAGGATACCATCCGAATAAAAAGGTTGTTCTTGTGATAGATACTAAATCGAATATACAAATAAGGAGCAATGCAGGGAGATTTACAAAATGAATACCAAGCGAAAAATTTTACAAAATTGTCAAATTAGTGGATTCGCAGATGAAATCCATGCAGATGTGGATAAACAAATTGAAACATTGAAAACGTTGGGGATTTCCTGTGTGGAATTTCGAAGCGGCAATGGAATTAATGTAGCTAACTATACCATAAAACAGGCAGAAGAACTGAAAAGAAAGTTCGAACACAATCAAATCCAGGTATCAGCCATTGGTTCACCAGTTGGGAAAATGAATATACACGATGATATGGATGTCTGCATGAAACAGTTGCGTCATATCGTAGATATTGCAGAAGTCATGGATACAAAGAATATTCGTATGTTCAGTTTTTATATGCCACAGCAGGATGATCCATCCAAACATCGCGACGAAGTATTAAAAAGAATGGACAAGATGGTGCAGTATGCTGCCAGTAGAAACGTAATGCTGCTCCATGAAAATGAAAAAGGAATTTATGGAGATATCGCTCAAAGATGTCTTGACTTAATGCAGAATTTCTATGGAGATGCTTTCGGATGTACTTTTGATTTTGCCAATTTCGTTGAGTGCGGACAGGATACGATGGAAGCGTATGAGATGCTGGAATCTTATATTACTTATGTACACGTGAAAGATGCGCTTAGGAAAGAAGAAACAATCGTGCTTCCAGGAGAAGGAGATGGAAGACTAAAAGAAATCTTTCTGAAACTGCACGAAAAAGGGTACCATGGATTTTTGAGTATGGAACCCCATCTGGTTGATTTTTCTGGATTGCAGGGATTAGAACAGGATGCGAAAAAACGTGGAAGAACGGATGGGGAAGATGCATTTGCACAGGCTTATCGGGCACTGGAGCAATTGCTTAAATGAGAATAACGAGGTGTGAAAGCAAATTGGATATTCTAAAATTTATTGTAGATGTTGAAAAGTATACAATTGTTGAAAATATAGTAGAAGGTTATTCGGGTGATGAGAAATACAAACTTGAAAAAGAAGGAAAATACTTTTTGCTGCGTGTAGGAGAAAAAACAAAAATAACTGAGAAGAAAAAAGAATATGATCGGCTTATAATGTATGCAGATAAGGATATAAATACGCATAAACCAGTCGTATTTGATACAACTTTTGATAAATTTTATTCTATTATATCTTGGGTTGATGGAACGTCAGTAATGGATATTATTAAGAAAGACACTACTGCAAATTATTATCAACTAGGAAAAAATGTGGGACTTGAACTTCGAAAACTTCATTCAGCCTCTAATTGTGATTTAGAAGAAAAATGGAAAGAAAATATCGAAAAAAAGATAGAAGTGGTTTTGAAAAATTGTCATCAAATGAATTGTGAATTTGCATGTAGTAAAAACGCAGAACAATATTTGATAGATAATATCCGTTTAATGTCAGACAGACCTCAGGTTATTTTACATGGAGATTTTCATTGGAATAATTGTGTTGTAGATAAAAATGGAAAAGTCGGTATAATTGATTTTTCAGGATATATTGCAGGGGATCCTTGGTATGAATTTGGAGGATTACTGTGGGCTTTAGAATATAGTAATAGTTTCGTAAATGGGCAGATTGATGGATATTTTGGAACTCCGCCAGCAGAATTCTGGGATATCTTTAAGTTTTATGTTGCATTATATGCGTTTGAACATTTAATGTACAATAATGGAACAATGAATGATATTGAAAATCGGGTAGCTAATGCAAGTAGAATGTTAACTATTTTTGGAAATGATTTTGAATTTAAATTACCATTATTTAGAAATTAAGAGTTAACATGGATAAACTCAAATATGAACGAAATGTCTTTGTTTTATTATATAAATATATAGTTTTGGAGATATAAAATGTTTCGAAAAATAGATGTACACACATGGGAAAGAAAGACACACTATGAAATTTACAGACAGTTCGCCAATGCCAGATATGATATAACATTAGAATTGGATGTAACGAATTTGGTCAAATATGTAAAAGAAAATCATTTATCGTTCACCTTGACGATGATTCATACAATAGCAAAATGTGCTAATGAGATTGATGAATTCAGAATGCGTATTGAAAATGACGAACCGGTTATTTACGACAAAATCGATTTATCATTTACTTATTTGAATAAAGAGGCGAACCTCATGAAAAATGTTGTTGCTGAAAATGATGCAAATGTGTTCGCTTTTAATCGAAAAGCAAAAGCGGCAATTGAAAAACAGAACGTGTATTTTACAGGACCGTTGGGGAATGGCATATATCAGTTTTCTTCTATTCCCTGGATTTCTTACACACACATTTCTCATACGTTTTCTGGCAATAAAAATTATGCCGTTCCTGTATTTGATTTTGGGAAATTTCATGAAAAGAATGGACGTCTGGTAATGCCTTTTTCCATAGAGGTTCATCA
>JAXJUX010000166.1:0-1608 GCA_036308845.1 Ruminococcus sp. | reverse complement strand
TTCCACAATGCAATAACACATAATAGCTATTTCCAAAAAGCCAAAGGCATACCTGGCAGCTTTCAGATTGATCGCCATTTCCATTTCATCTGCCTTTTTTAGGACCACCTTCATATTGAACCCTCCAGAAATGTTAAAATATTTTTACATTTTTATGTTATATTCCACAGTGCAAAATGTCAAGATATTTTAACATTTCTATGTTTTGCCATAAAGAAAAGACGTTCACTAAGGAACGTCTTTAAATAGGCTTTATCAATACTTCCATCCGCCGTCATATCCGTACTATTCAAAGTTTTATGTAAATCGTGTGTAGTAAAGCACTTTCAAGTGCCAAAAAAAGCCTTTATTTATCATTTTTTTTGGCCTCTTCTTAATACATTGCCGTGGCAAATAAAAAGCACTTTAATCATATTGGTTTTCCTTCCTGTAAGGGCACGATCTGCCGCGATTTGCCGCGCTTTGCGCTGGGCTCTGTGCAGGCACATACTATCCAAAATTATAAGCCGAAATGGCAAATCGTGGCAAAATGAGGCAAATCGAGGACGTCATTCGTAGTAAAATCGTAGTAGAAATCGGGGTGTTTTACTACCGGTGCCCTTTCGTGACTTTAGGTGACCTGGAGTGTGTAGGGGTTAGAGGCTGGTCGACAAACCGGAAGTTGTCAGTCTACCACTCGAATGATATTATCGGGTTTTATCGCTTCAGATTTATCAAAATCACTGCTGTATTCCCGTGAATTACTGATCTCAATAAAGCACAGTTTTTCAAAGTCATAGCCCCAATGGGGAATAAGAAACCAGCGATTCATAAGACCTGTATATTCCTCGACCTTCTTTCTGAAGAAATCTTCCGGGAAGGCATACTTCAAGTTCCTGAGATATCTTTCAAACCCCGGTAGCCTGGCATCTTCAATGGCATCATAGTCGTAATGTCTGTGTTCGATATAACAGAACCGGCCAATCTCTGAATTTGCATAATCTCTGTACCAGCGCCAGGTTTTGGATTTGTCCGCTTTGCCGACAAATCTGCAAATGACATTCAACTGCCACCATTTCAGATCCTCCTCATCCTTCGCCTCATAACGGACCTTGTCAGGATCGCCTCGTTCTCCTTCCGACATTACCTTGAGGCCATCCAGATAGAGACCGCCAAACCAGTCGATCGGTTCATTTTTGCAGTCTTCTGGCAAATGTGCCCTTATCCATTTTTCATCAAGTTCCATTTTGTGACCTCGTTAAACTCCGATTTCACGATATCCTTACAAGTTGGAATCTAGCAATCCAGGTTTTTCTTCAATACAATCCTAACCTTCTCCAAATCACTGCAAGTAAGAATCGGAATCAGAGTATTGATCTCTTCAATACTTCTGTCCCACCACTTAAAACGAAGCAGAAGTTCGATCAGCTCATCATCAAAACGTTTCCTCAAAGGCTTTGCCGGATTTCCAGCAACGATTGTATAAGGATCGACATCATTGCCGACAATACTGTTTGCACCGATAATTGCACCGTCACCGATATGAACGCCGGGAAGTATCACCGCGTTCTGCCCAATCCACACGTCATTGCCAATCACAGTATCCCCTTTAAACGGCATTTCAGACGG